>NZ_JBYVYK010000029.1:0-74907 GCF_058148405.1 Mycobacterium sp. DHQP2018-32-09
GCTATTCGGGGGTGTACTCCAGCTTCCTCAAACACGCCATCCGCCAGTCCGAACGCTACGGCGTGCCCGCCCATCAGCTGCTGCACCGCGCCGGGCAACGCAAACTCATCGGCGGCCAAGAAGACCAGCTCATCGACATCGCACTCGAGATCACACGCGAACAAGACGCCGCCGCCCGGACGGCCGGCGCATAGGTACGACGACCAAGCGGAGGCCTTCGATGTCCGAACCGTTCATCCCCGACTACGACCCGGCGACACTCGTCCGGTCGGTCACGGTCGCGATCGCCGCGCCGAGCAGCGTCGTGTGGGACGTCCTCACCGATCTCGACCACTACCCCGAGTGGAACCCCTTCTGTTTGTCGGCGACGTCGACTCTGGAGATGGGTGCGCCGGTGGAGATGGTGCTCGCCGACTACACGGGCGCCGGCGGTACGTTTCCCAACACCGAGTACGTGTGTGCCGTGGTGCCCGAACGACTCTTGTCCTGGGAACTCCGCGCAACCCCCGAATCACCCTATGCCGCACGGCGTGACCAGGTCATCGAACCCTGCTCCGACGGGACGTGTCGGTACTACTCCACGGACGCCTTCCTCGGCGAATTCGCTCACGACATCATGGCCGAAACGGGCGATTGGGTCAGGCGCGCGTTCGACGACACGGCGGTGGCACTCAAACGCCACGCCGAATCCGTCCATGCCGCGCGCACGGCATCCCACACCCGACCGCGCCAGTAGCGCTCGCTCGCAACCGTTGTCGCTGCGGCCAATCGACCAGGAGAAGGACCCGACTCATGACCACGACCAAACCGTTGGACGGGCGCGTCGCGTTGGTGACCGGAGCCGCCCGCGGCCAGGGGCGCGCTCACGCGGTCCGTCTCGCCAACGACGGCGCCGACATCATCGCAACGGACGTCTGCGGGCCGGTCTCCGACAGCATCACCTACCCGTCGGCGACCTCGGCGCACCTTGCCGAGACGGTTCACGAGGTCGAAGCCACCGGTCGCGAGATCCTCGCGCGGGAAGTCGACGTCCGCGACCTGGCCGCCCAACAGCAGGTGGTTGCCGAGGGCATCGAACGGTTCGGACGACTCGACGTCCTCGTGGTCAATGCCGGGGTCCTGAGCTGGGGACGCTTGTTCGAGATGGCAGAAGAGCAGTGGGACACCGTCATCGACGTCAACCTGTCCGGCGCGTGGAAGACCGTGCGCGCGGCGGTCCCCGCGATGATCGAGGCGGGCAATGGGGGCTCCGTCATCATGGTGAGTTCCGTCGCCGGCCTCAAAGCCACCCCCGGCAACGGCCACTACTCCGCGGCCAAGCATGGCATGGTCGGACTCACCAATGCCCTGGCCCTGGAGGTCGGCGAATTCGGCATCCGCGTCAACTCGATCCATCCCTACTCCATCGACACTCCGATGATCGAGCCCGAAGCGATGACCGAGATCTTCACCAAGCACCCGAACTACCTTCACAGCTTCGCACCCATGCCCCTGCAGCCGCCGAGACGACGTGCCGACGGAGCGGCCGACCCGGGCTTCATGACACCCGAAGACGTCGCCGACGTGGTCGCATGGCTCGCGAGTGACGCGTCGGCCTCCATCTCGGGTTCGCAGCTCGCCATCGACCGCGGAGTGATGAAGTACTAGCTGCCACGGCCATCTCGACACTGCTCGGCGCTGCGGATGCCGAATCATGAGTGAAAAGACCAGGATTACCAACAAACCGTACCGCTGAGTGGACATCGCTGCGGCACATCGACCAGGACGCCTCCTAGCATCGCGAACATGCTTTCCGATCCCCTCGCACGCGCGATCGCCGCAGCCGAAGAATTGATCGCAACCGCACCTCATGTCGAGAACGAAGCCGACCTCCTCGAAGGTCTTCGGTACCTGGCCGGAGGCATCGCCGGCTGCACACACGTCGCGTTCAACCAGCATCCGGACCACCCGTTTCTGCTGTCGGGCACCGGGCCCTTCACCAAGATGGGACTCGACAACCCGGATACGCTCTACTTCGGCACCAAGATGGAAGGTGGCCGCGAATACGTCGTCACCGGCTCCCGGGGGACGACCACCGACCTCAGTTTCCAGTACCTCGCGGGCGAGTACACCGCAGACTCCGTACCCGAAAGCGAAGTCGCCTTCGACGACCGCGAACTCGACATCGCCCCGGACGGCAGTTTCGAATGGCGGTTCGTGCCCAAGAGGTCCGGGCAACTGGTGATCCGCGAGGTCTACGACGACTGGTCGCAGCGACGGGGATCGCTGGCCGTGCACCGAACCGATACCGTCGGCACGGCTCCGCCACCGCCGAGCCGAGACGACGTGCAGAAGCAGTTCCAAAGCGCCGCAAACGAACTCGTCAACCGGGTGCGCACCTGGCTCCAGTTCCCCAAGTGGTTCTACCTCAACCTTCCGGTCAACACCCTGGTGGCGCCACGCTCCACGCCCGGCGGATTGACCACGCAGTACTCCTCTGCGGGCCACTACGACATCCGCGAGGACCAGGCGCTGGTCATCTCGCTGCCGGCCAACGACGCCCCCTACCAGGGCTTTCAGCTAGGTAGCCTGTGGTACATCTCGCTGGACTACGTCAACCACCAAACCTCCCTGAACGGCGCTCAGACGCAGATCGACCCAGATGGCATGATTCGAATCGTCGTCGCCGAGAAGAATCCGGGGGTGACGAACTGGGTCGAAACACTGGGCCACATGCGCGGCTATCTGCAATTCCGGTGGCAGCGGCTGTCACGGGAGATGACGGCGGCCGACGGTCCCAGCGTCGAGGTGGTCGATGTCGCCGCGGTGCCCGACGCGCTCCCCTTCTACGAGGCCAACAAGATCTCCGAAGAGGCGTGGCGGCAGCGAATTGCTCTGCGGCAGCGGCAAATCGGCCAAAGGATGTTGGGCTGATCAGATGACCGGACTGCTGGATGACGCCGTCGTCGTGATCACCGGGGTGGGCCCCGGGTTGGGTACGACGCTTGCGCGTCGATGCGCCGACGAGGGCGCCAACCTGGTACTCGTCGCGCGTACCGCCTCCCGCATCGAGGAATTGACAAGTGACATCAGCGCTTCGGGGGGCCGGGCGCTGGCCGTGCCCACGGACATCACCGTCGAGGCCGACGTCGCCAACCTGGCTCAGACCGCTTTGGCCACCTACGGCAGGGTCGACGGGTTGATCAACAACGCATTCACGTACCCGTCGATGAAGCCGTTCTCCGGCACCGACTTCTCCCACATCAGGGATTCGTTCGAGCTGACCGTTCTGGGCGCGTTGCGGACCACGCAGGCGTTCACGACCGCGCTGGCCGAGTCTCGCGGCTCGATCGTCAACCTCAGTTCGATGGTCGTTCGACATTCCGACCCGACGTACGGCCCGTACAAGTTGGCGAAGTCGGCACTGCTGGCGATGTCACAGTCACTGGCAAGCGAACTCGGACCGTTGGGGATTCGGGTGAATTCGGTCGCTCCCGGATACATCTGGGGCCAGGTCCTCAGGGACTACTTCGCGCAGCAAGCCCTCGAGGCGGGGTGCTCGATCGACGACGTCTACGACGCCGCCGCGGCAGGGTCGGACTTGAAGCGGTTGGTGACCGAAGACGACGTCGCCTCGGCGATTCTCTTCCTGATCAGCAACATGGCCGGCGGGATCACCGGCCAAACCCTTGACGTGAACTGTGGGGAGTACAAATCATGACGACGAGAACCGACGTGGGCACGGTGGCGGACCTCTGCGCCGAGGCGATCGAGAGAGCCGGTCACGACGACTTCGGCAGCGATGAGGACGACTTTCGCGGCGCGTTGGACGTGCTGCTCGACTCCTACCGCAGAGAAGCGGATTTCACTCCGCTGGGCGCTACCATGACGCGGCACTACCTCCTCGGCGGGCTGGTCGCACGGCTGCTCAGCGAGGCCGCGTGGAAGCGCCATCCGGCGTCGGCGGACGTCGCGATAGAGCGTCCGATCTTCGTCACCGGCCTGCCTCGGACCGGCACCACCGCACTGCACCGCCTGCTCGGCGCCGATCCCGCCCACCAGGGGCTCGAGCTGTGGCTCGCGGAGTACCCCCAACCCCGTCCTGCCCGCGAAGAGTGGGAGTCCTACCCCGAATATCTGCGCTTGCGTGACTACTACGCGAAGGCGCACCGGGAGGATCCCGACTTCCTGGGGTTGCACTACATCGCCGAAGACGTTCTCGAAGAGTGCTGGCAGCTGCTCCGCCAATCCGTCCGTTCCGTGTCCTACGAGTCCCTGGCGCACGTTCCCAGTTATGCCCGGTGGCTCGAGAATCAGGATTGGACGCCGTCGTATCGTCGGCACCGTCGCAATCTTGCGCTGATCGGCCTCAACGAGCCGGAGAAGCGCTGGGTCCTCAAGAATCCCAGTCACCTGTTCTCCCTGGACGCCATCCTCACGGTGTACCCGGACGCACTGATCGTGCAGTGCCACCGACCCCCGGAGACCCTGCTCGCGTCGATGTGTTCACTCGCCCAACACTCCACCGAAGGGTGGTCCAACACCTTCGTCGGCGCGCAGATCGGCGAGGACGTCCTCCGAACATGGTCCACGGCAATGCAATCGTTCAACGAAGCGCGCGCCTCGTATGACCCCGAACAGTTCTTCGACGTCGACTACTTCGACTTCGTGGCGGACCCCGTCGCGACCGCTCACGGTGTGTATCGACACTTCGGATTGCCACTGACCGACGACGCCATACGGGCCATCGAACGCGCCTCCTTGGAAGGCAAGGAGGGCCCCGGTGCTCCCCGGCACCGCTATTCGCTGGCCGACTACGGATTGACCCCCGAACGGGTCGGCGCACACTTCCCGAAGGCGTGACAGCGCCTCGGCGGAGCAGCGGTCAACGGTATCGGCTGGCCGACTTGGAGAAGACGGCCAGCCGGTACAGGTATCGCGGGATCGCCGCCGCGGGGACCCGTCGGGGCCAGTGATCGGCGCGGAAGTACGCGTCCGACCCGCCGTCGACGAAGATGACGCTGCCACAGAGGAAGTCTGCGTCGTCGGACAGCATGAACCGAATCCAGGCAGCGAGGTGAGCGGGATCACCGAAGCCGCCGACGGGCACCGGAAACGTCCTCACCGCCTTGGCCTGTCGTGGCGTCGCCAGCTGCTCGCCCAGCAGCGGCGTGTCGATGGCCCCGGGCGCGATCGCGTTGAGCCGGATCCCGGCACCCGCCCACGCCGGCTGCACCGCCGTGCGGCGGACCCACCGCATGACGGCGATCTTGGACGCACCATAGGCCATGGCCGGTGCCGTCGAGCCGAACATCCGGACCGCGCGGAGCGCGGCGGCCAGATCGCCGCCCAGCAGGGCACGCACGGCGCGACGAGGCACCATCGGCATCGTCGTCGCCGAATTGCTGCCCACCACGACGACCTTGGCAGAGCCGGCAGCCTCGAGCGCGGGCCGCCAGGCCCGTACGAGTTCCACGACGCCGAAGTAGTTGACCGACAAGATGGCCGGGGCGCTGTCCTTCCCGGGTCGTGGCCCCACGCCGGCGGCCAGCACGGCGCCGTCGAGGCGCCCCCCGGCCGCCGACGCCACTGCCCCCGCGGCATGGACGCGCCCGTGCCGAGTGGACAGGTCGGCGACGATGTCGGCCTCGTGTCGATCGACCGTGATGACGCGATGCCCGTCTTCGCGAAGCCGTTGCGCCACGGCACGGCCCATGCCGGACGCGGCTCCGGTCACTGCATAGACTCCCACCACGCAACCTCTCTTCTCACGATGCCGGCGCGGGCGCTCAGCGTTGGGTGGCGCCGGCGTCGATGGGTATACAGGCTGCGGTGATGAACCGCGCCTCGTCGGAGGCCAGGAACACGCTGGCGTTGGCGACGTCGACCGGGTCGACCCACGGCACCGGCAGCAGGTTCATGCGGATCGCGGCTGCGGCGAACTCGGCACGATCCGGTGCGTGGTCGAGGTCGGGACGAAAGGCGGTGCGGACGGCGTCGTTCTGGATCAGAGGGGTATCGACGTTGGTGGGATGAACCGTGTTGACCCGCACCGAATATGGCGCCAAATCGTGGGCGAGGCTGCGCATGAGACCCACGACGCCGTGCTTGGCGGCGGTGTAGTGTGCGACGCCGGCCAGCCCACGCGATCCGGCGATCGAACTGACCAGCACGATCGATCCGCCACCGCGTTCGATGAGATGGGGCGCGGCGACTGCGCAGGTGTTCCAGACCCCGGTGAGGTTGACGTCGAGCATGGTGCGCCAGGTCGCATCCGACATGGCCACGGCCGGGGCACGAGACGTGATTCCTGCAGTGGCGCAGACGATGTCGAGACCACCGAAGCGCAATACCCCGCGGCCTGCGGCACCTTCCAGGGCGTCGGCGTCGCGCACGTCGACGACGCCCGTGGTGACGAGACCTCCTGCCTCCTCGACGAGGCGAGCCGTCTCGTGCAGGTCGGCCCGCGTGCTCGGCGGTACGCGCACGGTGTCGACGGGCCCGCACAGGTCCAGGGCGATCACGTTCGCGCCCTCCTCGGCGAAGCGCACGGCTTGGGCGCGCCCGATGCCGCGTGCCGCCCCGGTGATGAGCGCTACCTTGCCCTCCAGCCGCCCCGTCATACCGTGGTCTTCTGCGTCAGGCCCGCGTCGACGACCAGCTGCGCGCCGGTGATGTAGCGCGCTTCGTCGGAGGCGAGGAACACCGCGGCATTGGCCACGTCGACGCACTGCACCCACGGCACGGGGAGCAGATTGCGAGCGGTGAGCACTTCGGCGGCGTCGGCCTCGGTCGGGTCGGGCAGATCGGGTCGCAACCGTGTGAACGTCTCGGGGTTGCGCACCATCGGGGTGGCGACGGCACCGGGATGCACGGTGTTGACGCGGATGCGCTGCGGCCCGAGTTCGTTGGCCAGCGTGCGCGCCAGCCCCACCACGGCGTGCTTGCTGGCGGTGTAGTGGGCGCTTCCCGCGGTGCCGCGTATCCCGTTGGTGGAGCTGATGATCACGATGGCACCGCCACCATCGCCGCCATCACCACCATCACCGCTGGCCCCACCGTTCCCGATGTGCGGCACGCCCGCTCTGACGGTGTGCCACACCCCGGTGAGGTTGACGTCGAGGGTGCGCTGCCAATCTCGCGCGCTGATCTGCCATGCCGGTCCGCCGACGGTGTGGATGCCGGCGTTTGCGACGATGACGTCGAGTCGGCCCAACTCGGCCACTCCGGCGTCGATGACAGAGGTGACCTCGTCGAGGTCACTGACGTCGGCCAGGGCGGTGACCGCACGTCGGCCACGGTGGACCACCCCGGCCGCGGTCTCCCGCAGCCCGTCGGCGGCCTCGGGGCGATCTAGTGCCAGTACGTTGGCACCGGCGTCGGCGAACCGTTCGCAGTGCACGCGTCCCGTGCCGCCGCCCGCCCCGGTGACGAGGACCACCTTCCCCCGCAGACCGGACATCACGGTGCCCTGAGCAGCTCGAATCCCTTGTACCCGGCCGCGGCAACGTCGCGGCAGATGTCGAGGTACGTGCCGAAGCCACCGATGAAGAGCATGAACTGCCGTGGCTTGCCCGGCACGTTGGCGCCCATGTACCAGGAGTTGGCTCGGGTGAATAGGGTCGCCTCGGCGCGCTGCGCGCATTCGGCGACCCAGTTGTCGACCGCCTCGGGCGTTGCTTCGATCGCCGAATAACCCCCGCTGTCGAGGTAAGCGATGGCCTCCGCGATCCAGTTCACGTGCGCCTCGGCGTGCAGCACCATGTTGGCAAGCACCGCAGGCGCCCCCGGACCCGATACGAGGAACAGGTTGGGGAATCCGTCGGTGCCCAGCCCCAGGTACGTGCGCGGGCCGCCGGACCAATCGTCGACCAGCTTCCGTCCGCCGCGGCCGATGATGTCGATCTTGGCGAGCGTGCCGGTCATCGCATCGAAACCGGTCGCCAGGACCAACGCGTCGATGTCGTAATGCCGCTGTGAGGTGGTGATGCCGGTCGGATCGATCGACTGGATGGGCGTCCTGCGAACGCTGACGAGGGTGACGTTCGGCCGATTGAAGGTCTGGAAGTAGTTGGTGTCGGTGCAGATCCGCTTGGTTCCGATGGGATGGTCGGTGGGGATCAGCAGTTCGGCGACGTCGGCATCGTCGATGACTGCGCGGATCTTCTCCTCGTAGAACCTCCGGGCCTCCTCGTTGGCCTCCAGGGAGGTCATCTGGTCGCTGAAGGTCTTCGAGAACAGCACTCCGCCGAGTTCCCAACGTTTTTCGAAGGCCGCGCGACGCTCCTCCGGCGTCGCTTCCATGGTCAGCTTCGGGTGCGCGACGTGCGGCGAGCCCCCGCCGCTGCGCCAGGACATCTGGCGACGCTGCGCGTAGTTCGCCTTGATGTCGGCGACCTCGTCAGCGGTCAGGGGTCGGTTTCCGGCAGGCACGCTGTAGTTGGGAGTGCGCTGAAAGACGTAGAGGTGCTCGGCCTGCTCGGCGATGATCGGAATCGACTGAATACCAGAGGATCCGGTGCCGATGACCGCGACGCGCTTGCCGGTGAAGTCGACGTCGTCGTGCGGCCAGTGCGCGGTGTGGTAGATCTCGCCGGCGAACGTGTCCAGCCCCGGGAAGTCCGGCGTCATCGCCGCCGACAGCGGTCCGGTGGCCATCACGACGAACCGGGCATCGACCACTTCACCGGTGTCGGTGGTGACCGTCCACGTCAGCGTGGACTCGTCGAGCACCGCGCTCGTGACCCGGGCGTCGAAGGTGATGCCGTCTCGCAGGCCGAGTTCGTCGGCGACCCAGTTGATGTAGGCCAGGATCTCGCGCTGGGTGGCGTACTTCTCCGACCACGTCCACCGCTGCTGCAGGTCCTCGGAGAACGAGTAGCAGTAGTCGACGCTCTCCACGTCGCAGCGGGCGCCCGGGTAGCGGTTGTAGTACCAGGTGCCGCCGACATCGGGGGCGGCTTCGAAGACCCGAACCGACAGGCCTTGCCCGCGCAACTGGTGTAGCGCGTACAGGCCGCCGAACCCGGCACCCACCACCACGACGTCTACTACAACGGGATCCACTACAACGGGGTCCACTACCCCGGCGTCCGCGGGTGTCCTCGATCCACTGCTCACGCGCCGAACGGTAGGTGTTCACCGCCGGTGTGCCCGCCTGCCCTCCCGGTCACCGGACGCCCCGCCCGAACCTCCCGGCCATCGGACCGGTCGGGTTGGCGCGTGCCGCGACGAGCGTCAGAATCTGCGGCCATGACCGACGTCGAAACCGGCACCGAAATCGTCGGTGCGGGCCGTGGTGTGCTGGTGCGGGTGGCCGAGGTCATCGACGAGAGCGCCGATGCCCGGTCGCTGGTGTTCACCATCCCGGACGACGAACGTGACCGATTCGGCTACCGGCCCGGACAATTCCTGACGCTGCGGGTGCCCAGCGACCAGACCGGGTCGGTGGCCCGCTGCTACTCGCTGGCAAGCTCTCCGCACACCGATGCCGCGCCGAAGGTGACCGTGAAGCGCACCATCGACGGCTATGCATCGAACTGGTTGTGCGACAACGTGTCCGCAGGTGACGTCATCGAGGTGCTCCCCCCGTCGGGCGCGTTCACCCCGCACGACCTCGACGCCGACCACCTGCTGTGGGCCGCCGGCAGCGGCATCACCCCGGTGATCTCGATCCTGAAGTCGGTACTGGCTGCCGGCACCGGGCGCGTGGTGCTGTGCTACGCCAACCGCGACGACGCCTCGGTGATCTTCGCCACCGAGCTGCGCGAACTGGCGGCCCGTTACGCCGGCCGGCTGACGGTGCTGCACTGGCTGGAGTCGCTGCAGGGGCTGCCAACCCGCGCCCAGATGAGCGGTTTCGTGCACACCGTGTTCGCCGGATCCCCCGCCTTCGAATCCTTCGTCTGCGGTCCCGCCCCGTTCATGGCCGTGGTCAAGGAGTCCCTGAGCCAGGCCGGGGTGCCGCGCGAGCGCATCCATCTGGAGGTCTTCCAATCGCTCTCCGGCGACCCGTTCACCGACGACGGCGCCGCGGCGGCGGCGGTCGCCGACGACGGCGACGCCGCGACCGTGCACGTCGACCTCGACGGACACGCACACCAGTTGCGGTGGCCGCGGCGCGCCACGCTGGTCGAGACGATGCTCGCCGCCGGGCTCGACGTGCCCTACTCCTGCCGTGAAGGCCAATGCGGGTCGTGCGCAGCGACGCTGGTGCGCGGCCAGGTCGACATGGCGAGCTGCGACATCCTCGAACCGGATGACATCGCCGACGGGTTGATCCTGGGCTGTCAGGCGCGACCGCTGTCCGACGACCTTCACGTCGAATTCTGACCTCACCCATCGAGGTTCCGCTGACCGGGAATTCCGAGCGCCGCCCTGCACATGGCAAGACACCATTACCGACAGCCAGCGAGGAAGAGGACCACGAGATGACCGACCGGGTAATCGACCGGGTGCACGAGCACGCCGAACAGCTCCGCACCGAAGGTGCGCATGCCGAGAAGATCGGCAAGCTCACCGACGAGACGGTCAAGCTCATGAAGTCCGCGGGCAACATCCGCCTGCTGCAGCCGACCGCCCACGGCGGCCTGCAGGTGCACCCGCGGGAGTTCGCCGAGACCGTGATGGCCACCGCGGCCCTGGATCCGGCGGCCGGCTGGATCAACGGGGTGGTGGGCGTGCACCCCTACCAATTGGCCTATGCGGACCCGCGGGTGGCTGCCGAGATCTGGGCGGACGACGTCGACACCTGGGTCGCCTCGCCTTACGCCCCGCAGGGCGTCGCCGTACCGGTCGACGGCGGCTACGTCTTCAACGGCCGCTGGCAGTTCAGTTCCGGCACCGATCACTGCGACTGGATCTTCCTCGGCGCCATGATCGGTGACACCGAGGGCAAGCCCTTGATGCCGCCGCAGATGCTGCACATGATCCTGCCGCGCGCGGATTACGAGATCGTCGAGGATTCCTGGAACGTCGTCGGACTGCGGGGCACCGGTTCCAAGGACGTCATCGTCAAGGACGCCTTCGTGCCGTCCTATCGCACGATGGACGCGATGAAGGTCATGGACGGCACCGCGCAGCGCGAGGCCGGCATGACCGACACGCTCTACCTGATGCCCTGGTCCACGATGTTCCCCCTGGGCATCAGCGCGGCGACCATCGGCATCGCCGAGGGCGCGCTGGCCGCCGCGCTGGACTACCAGCGCCAACGGGTCAACTCCAGCGGCGTGGCGATCAAGGACGATCCCTACGTCATGTATGCCATCGGTGAGGCCGCCGCCGACATCAATGCCGCCCGCCAGGAACTGCTGGCCAACGCCGACCGCATCTACGACATGGTCGACTCCGGCCGCGAGGTGTCGTTCGAGGACCGCGCCGCCGGACGGCGCACGCAGGTTCGCGCGGTGTGGCGCGCGGTGTCGGCCGTCGACGAGATCTTCGCGCGGTGCGGCGGCAACGCCGCGCGGATGGACAAGCCGCTGCAACGGTTCTGGCGTGACGTGCACGTCGGTCAGGCGCACGCCATCCACGTCCCCGGCACCGTCTATCACGCCTCGGCACTGAGTTCGCTGGGCGTCGACCCGCAGGGTCCGCTGCGGGCCATGATCTGAGAGGACCTGAGAGCACATCGTGAGCAGGAGCATGGGACTGATCAAGGGCCTCGGCTACGTCACCGTGGCGGCGACCGACATCGACCGCTGGCGCCAATTCGCCTTCGAGGTACTGGGTTTCGCACGCGGCGACGGCCCCGACGAGACGGCCCTGTACCTGCGCATGGACGAGCGCGCCGCCCGCATCATCGTCGTGCCGGGGGACGTCGACAAGATCGTCACCGTCGGGTGGGAGGTCCGCGACCACGCCGACCTCGAACACCTCAAGGCGGCTCTCGACGCCGCCGGCGTGCCCTACGAGCAGCTGTCCTTGGACGAGGCCGACGCGCGACGGGTCGAGGAGGTCATCGCGTTCAAGGATCCCGCGGGCACGTCGCTGGAGGTGTTCCACGGCGCGGTGCTGGACCACTCCCCCGTGGTCACCCCGTTCGGTGCGCGGTTCGTCACCGGCGGGCAGGGATTGGGTCACGTGGTGCTACCCGCCCTCGACGTCAACGGTGTGTTCGAGTTCTACACCGAGATACTGGGTTTCAGGTCTCGCGGCGCGTTCCGCGTTCCGGTACCCCCGGAATTCGGGCCGGTGCGCGTGCGGTTCATGGGCGTCAACCAGCGCCACCACAGCTTGGCCATCTGCCCCGCGCAGACGGTGCGCGACCCCGGCCTCATCCACCTGATGGTCGAGGTCGACACGCTCGACGCCGTCGGTCAGGCGCTCGACCGGGTCAACGCCGAAGGATTCCAGCTGTCCTCGACGCTGGGACGGCACACCAACGACAAGATGGTGTCCTTCTACGTACGCGCCCCCGGCGACTGGGACATCGAGTTCGGCACCGAGGGCATGCTCGTGGACGAGGAGCACTACACCGCCGAGGAAATCACCGCCGACAGCTACTGGGGTCATCAGTGGGTGTCCGATCTCCCCGCCGCCATGCGCCCGTGAACATCGGCGATCGAGACGTCGCGCCGATCCCCGCCGCTACGGTCACCTCCTGGGATCATCACGCCGACGTGGTGATCGCCGGATATGGCGTCGCGGGCGCAGCGGCCGCCGTGGAGGCCGCCCGCACGGGCGCCGAGGTCCTGGTGCTCGAGCGCAGCGGATCCTGGGGTGGCGCGGCGGCGATGGCAGGCGGCTTCATCTACCTCGGCGGCGGCACCCCGATCCAGGAAGCATGTGGCTTCGCCGATTCGGTGGACAACATGGCCGCATACCTCACTGCCGCGATGGGCCCGGGCGCCGATGAGCACCGGATCGCGGACTACTGCGCCGGCAGTGTCGCCCACTTCGAATGGCTGACGGGCTGTGGCGTTCCGTTCAAGGCCGAGTTCTTCGATCAGCCCGGCTGGGAGCCCATGGGCGACGAAGGGTTGATGTACAGCGGCGGAGAGAACTCACACCCGTTCAACACCATCGCCGACCCCGCGCCGCGCGGCCACGTACCGCAGATGCAGAACAAGCGGCAAGGGGAATCCAGCGCCGGCTACATGCTGATGAAAGGCCTCGTCGAGACGGCCACCGCTGCGGGCGCCCACGCGTTGTACGACGTGCGCGTGCAGGCGCTCGTCGTCGAAGCGGACGGCCGCGTGGTCGGTGTGCGGGCCCGCCGCTACGGCACGACCATCGACATCCGCGCGCGGCGTGGTGTGGTCCTGGCCACCGGCAGCTTCGCCTATGACGACGACATGGTGGCGCGGTACGCGCCCCGCATCGCCGGCCGTCCGGCCGCCTCCATCGAGCAGCACGACGGGCGAGCCATCCGGATGGCCCAGGCGCTCGGCGCCGACCTCGCGCACATGGACGCCACGGAGGTGGCGCTGTTCATCGATCCGCAGCAACTGGTGCGCGGGGTGTTGGTCAACGAACGGGGCCAACGCTTCGTCGCCGAGGACACCTACCCCGGCCGGGTCGGACAGCTCACCCTCTACCACCAGAACAACACCGCGTTCCTCATCCTCGACGAGACCGCGCAGGCCGACGCGATGGCCTCGCCCTCGCCGCAGCTGATGATGCGCCCACCGACGTGGGTGTGCGAATCGGTCGCCGAACTCGAGGCCGAGATCGAGTTGCCGCCAGGCTCACTGCAATCCACCATCGCCGCCTACAACGCCGGCGCAGCCGAGGGGCACGATCCGCTGCTCCACAAGAAGTCGAGATGGCTGCGCCCCCTGGGGTCTCCGATTGCCGCGGTCGACCTGCGCGAATCCACCGGCGGCTTCACCCTCGGTGGGCTGCACACCACGCTGCGTGGCGAAGTCCTGCACGTCGGCGGGAGTCCGATCCCCGGCCTCTACGCGGCAGGGCGCTGCTCCGCCGGCCTGGCGGCCTGGGGCTACGCCAGCGGCATCTCCCTCGGCGACGGCAGCTTCTACGGACGCCGGGCAGGACGCGCCGCGGCACACGCCTGACACCCCGGCGCCTGCCTCCCAGGTCGGACCCCCTCACGGCGGGGTGGCCTGGCGTCGCCCGCTGCCCACGTCACGTCACTTCCGTTCGACCATGTGACAGCGCCCACACCCTTGTGCTACAAAGAGGCATATTACTAATAGGCATATGTCGTACCGACATGCGCCGCGAGCACAGGAGGCCCTCGTGACAATGACTGTCGAGAAGGCGAACGAAACCCCCAGCGCGGTCATCGACCGGATCTCCCTCGTTCTCGACGCCTTCGAAGGACCTGGACGGCTGACCCTGGCGCAGATCGTGCGTCGCACCGGGTTGCCGCGCTCCTCGGCACACCGCATGCTCGAACGCCTGGTCGCGCTGCGATGGCTGCGTCGCGACGGCCGCGACTACGAACTGGGCATGCGGCTCGTCGAATTGGGCTCGCTGGCCTTGCATCAGGACCGCATCCACCGCGCCGCGATTCCGTTGCTCCGCGATCTGCACCGGGCCACCGGGTTGGTGGTGCACCTCGCCGTGCTCGACGGCTCCGACGTGGTCTACCTCGAGAAGATCGGCGATCACATGGCCGCGGCCATCCCCACGCGGGTGGGCGGACGGCAACCCGCGCACTGTACGGCCGTCGGCAAGGCCATCCTCGCCGACGACGACAATGCCACCGTCGACGCCACCGTCGACCTGTCGGCACGCAAGACCCGCTACTCCATCGCGACCGCCACCCAGCTGGCGACCGAACTCGCCAAGGTGCGTGCCCATGGCATCGCCGTGGAGCGCGAGGAATCCCTGCCCGGTTTCGGGTGCGTCGCCGCACCGATCGGACCCGCCGGGCAAGCCGTGGCCGCGGTGTCGGTGTGCGGGCCGCTCAGTCGCATGACCTTCGACCACCGCATGGTCGCGCCGGTGCGCATGACGGCGATGGGCATCTGGCGCAACGCCGAAGACGGGCCGGACCGGGTCGCGCCCACCCTGCAGCCGCTGCGGCCGCTGCGCTGCGGGCCCACACCGCGGCCGATGGAGGCGCGCCACACGACCACACAGCTCCCGGCGTGACACAGCATCACGTGACGCTCGATCCGCAGGTCGCCGCGATCATCGACACCCTCGACGCGGGCTTCCCGCCGGTGCACGAGATGACGGGCGCCCGAGCCCGCGCCCAGATCCGCGCCCGCTTCGTCCCCAACCCGACACCGGAGCCGGTCGACGTCGTCGAAGACCACGCGGTCGACGTCGACGGGGGCCTCGTCGACGTCCGCGTCTACCGGCCCCACGCCGGCGCGGGGCCGTTGCCACTCATCGTTTACGCCCACGGTGGCGGGTTCGTGTTCTGCGACCTCGACAGTCACGACGGCCTGTGCCGCAGTCTGGCCAATCTCGTTCCCGCGATGGTCGTTTCGGTCGCCTACCGCCTGGCCCCCGAACATCGGTGGCCGATCGCCGCCGAGGACGTCTACACCGCCACCGAATGGGCGGTCGCCCACGCCGCCGACTTCGGCGCCGACGCGGCGCGCGTCGCCGTCGGCGGGGACAGCGCCGGCGGCAACCTCGCCGCGGTGACCGCCCTGATGGCCCGAGACCGCGGTGGCCCAGCGCTGGCGGCTCAGCTGTTGCTCTATCCGGTCATCGCCGCGGACTTCGACACGCCCTCCTACCGGGCGTTCGGCCGCGGCTTCTACAACCCGCGCCCGGCGCTGCAGTGGTACTGGGACCAGTACGTGCCCGCCGACGACGATCGCACCCACCCCTACGCCTCTCCCCTGGGCGCCGAACTCGACGGCCTTCCCCCGGCGGTGGTGGTCCTCGCCGGGCACGACCCGCTGCACGACGAGGGCAACGCCTACGCCGATGCGTTGTCCTCGGCGGGCGTGCCGGTGACCCGCTGCGCGTTCGACGGCGGCATCCACGGCTTCATGACCATGCCGATGCTCGACATCGCCCACGACGCCCGCCGTCAGGCCAGCGAGGCCCTACGACAGGTGCTCGAGCGGTAGCACCGTCGGCGTCGGCTCGCGGTCGCGCGTCGCCACCTGCCCGTAGCGCTGGTCGGGGTCGAGGACGCAGTGCGTCCGCTCGAACACGGTGACCATGCACTTGTTGTTGTGGTTGCAGCGACTGCGGGACGCCGGCTCGGCCATCATCGTCTGCACGCGGTCGGGTTCGCGCAGCAACGCCCGACCGATGGCGAAGAAGTCGAATCCCTCGGCCATACCGGTCATCAGGTGCGCGCGTTCGGTGATGCCCCCCAGCAGGATCAACTTCGTCCTCGTCATCAGCGGCACGAATTGGCGTGCGGCATCGAGCATGTACAGATCGTGGTAGGGGTAGTCGCCCATCACCCGCTTGCCCACCAGCCGAACGGCCGGACGCAGCGCCGTCGGCATCACCTCGGCGAACTCCCTCACCGGCGCATCACCGCGGAACAGGTACATCGGCTTGTACACCGACGACCCCTGGGTGAGTTCGAGCGCGTCGAGGGTCGCGTCGGCGTCGAGCAGCTGGGCCGTGCGCAAGGCCTCGTCGATCCAGATGCTTCCCGGCACACCGTCGTCCATGTCGAGCTTGGCGATCACCGCGATCTGGTCACCGACGACGGCGCGCACGTGTTGGGCGATCTCGCGCACCAAGCGGGACCGGTTGTCGATCGACCCGCCGTAGGAGTCCTTGCGCCGGTTGATCAGCGGGCTGAGGAACGAGCTGGGCAGATAGAGGTGCCCGAAGTGCAGCTCGACGGCATCGAAGCCGGCATCGATCGCGACCTGGGCTGCCGCGCCGAATTGCCGGATGACGGTTCGGATCTCCTCGACGGTGATGGCCCGGCAGTACGCCATCGAGGTGGGGTTGACGAACCGGCTGGGAGCCACTGCGGTGACGCCGGTGAGCTTGCGGGGCGCGACCACCCCGGCATGACCGAGTTGCGCCGAAATGGCTGCGCCGGCGTCGTGCACGGCAGCGGTCAGCCTGCGAAGGCCCGGTATGGCCGCCGCACTCATGACGATCTGCCCGGGGGCGCTGGCCGCCTGAGGTGACACGCAACAGTACGCGACCGTGGTCATGCCGACTCCACCCTCGGCGAAGCTGCGGTGGAAGGCGATCAAGTCGTCGGTCACCGCACCGTCCGGCGAGCGGCCCTCCGACGTCGCGGCCTTGATGACCCGGTTGCGCAGTGTCACCGGACCCAACTGGGCTGGGCTGAACGGATCGCTCATCGCATCACCATCGCCCCGACCCCGGCGGACATCAACGGGGCTCTCCCGGTGGTCGGGAACGCCGTCACGGCAGTACTGCTGCCGGCCATAACCTCGCGGCATGGGTGAGGTAATCGTCATCGACCGGGTGACCACCGCCCCCGGATGTGCCCGCGCGTTCATCGACGCCTACCTCGACGGTTACGCCCCCGGAGCGCGGAGGCGCGGGATGACCCTCCGCGACGTGCTGGTGAGCCCCCCGATCTGGTTCCCCGACCGCACCAACGTCGTCACCATCACCTGGACGCTGCCCAGCCCGCTGGCGTGGTGGCAGATGACCTGGCAGGGTCGTCCCGATCCGGCGGTGGGCCAATGGTGGTCCAGCGTCACGGAACTCGTCGTCGACCGTACCCGCAGCGTGGCGACCGGAGCCGACGACGTCGACGATTCCCCCGTCGACGCTGCGGCACCCTTCGTCGCCTCGGTCGGCCATGCCGTTGCGATGACCCGCTTGCTCGACGTCGCCGAATCCGACCGCGACCGGGTCATCGCCGAGCTACGCGTCGCCGCGGCGCGCAGCGGGGCCTCGACGAGCCTGGTGGCCCCCACCCTGCCGGGATCCCGCAACGGTGGCGACGTGCTGGTGCACCTGCGATTCGACGACGAGCAGGCGGCAGCTCAAAGCGATTTCGACACGGCGCTGGTCGATCCCGCGATCTCCCGGGTCAACGGCGCCACCTATCGCGGCACCGCGGTCCGCAGAACCGCCGGCACCGTGTACCGCGCTCTGCTGTTGCGGGTCTCGCCAGTTGCCGACCCCGAGGCGGTAGCCCGGTTCGAGGACGAGCTGGTGTTGATGACGTCGTTCGTTCCGACGATCGTCGCCTG
Source organism: Mycobacterium sp. DHQP2018-32-09 (assembly GCF_058148405.1). Taxonomy (NCBI): domain Bacteria; kingdom Bacillati; phylum Actinomycetota; class Actinomycetes; order Mycobacteriales; family Mycobacteriaceae; genus Mycobacterium; species Mycobacterium sp. DHQP2018-32-09. The sequence goes on from NZ_JBYVYK010000029.1 coordinate 18,063, forward strand.
GCAGTTGACCCGCGTGGACGATGCAGTCGGTGCCACGGCATGGACGCACGTGTTCGAGCAGGAATTCACCGACGTGGACGGTCTCGTGGGTCCCTACCTCATGCACCCCGTGCACTGGGCGGTCGTCGACCGGTGGTTCGATCCCGAGACCACCGACGTGATCGTCCGCGATCGGGTGTGCCACGCCTTCTGTGAGCTGACCGCCCCGGTGCTCTAGGAGCGCCCCGTCGTGGCTGAGCCGCTCAGAGCCCGGCGGCGAGGATGTTCGGGTTGGCCGCGGGCGGCGGCGCCAGCGGCGCCAACACCGTGCCGCCGTCCAGGGAGTGTACCGGCAGGTTCTGTGACCACGGGTAGTGCAGGCTGAACGCCACCAGCCCCGTGCGAACCTCGGCCGGAAGGTGGCACATCGCCAGCACGGTCTCGGCCAGGTACTCCACCGGTTCGGTGGGAAAGCCCTCGGGTATCAGCGATGCCGCACCCGGGGTGCGCACCGCCGTGGAGGGCCCCACGCAGTTGACCGCGATGTTGGCGTCGAGCAGCTCGGCGGCCACGCCCTGGGTGAAGCGATGCAACGCCGCCTTGCACGACGCGTAGACGACGTCGCCTGCGGTCTTGTTGTAGTCGCGGTAGGGACGGACCGGCGCGACGCCGGTCACCGAGCCGATGTTGACGATCCAGCCCGCGCCCTGACGACGCATGTGCGGGACCGCGGCCTGCGTCAACGCGAACGGCGTCGTCAGGTAGTGGGCGACCGTGCGGTCGAACGTCGAACGCGACATGTGCTCGACCACGGAGTAGTCGGCGAAGCCGGCGTTGTTGACCACGATGTCGATGCGCCCCGTGCAAGCCACCACCGATTCGATCAGTCCGGCGCGCGCCTCGTCGTCCTCGAGGTCGGCGGCCACACCGAACGCCGAGCCGCCCGCTTCCTCGATGAGCGCGATCGTCTCCTCGATGGTGCCGGGTATCGCCTCGGCGACCCCGGCGCGCACCGAGGCCGAGGGCTGGTGGGACCTGGCCGTGACCGCGACGGTCGCGCCTTCGGCGGCCAACCGCTGCGCGACCGCCCGTCCGATGCCGCGGCTGCTGCCGGTCACCAATGCGGTTCGGCCCGTGAGCATTCCGGTCATCGCAGGACGAAATCCGACTCGACGGGCGCGCGGTGCTGCTGCCAGAGGTCGACCAGCCGGTACGGGGTCGCGACGACGACGCGGCCGGACTGCGACCGGTAGTAGGTGTGGGCATTGGGCGTGTGACACCACACGGTGCCCTGCATCGCCTCGTCGATGCCGGCCACGTAGTCGGAGAACGCGCTCTCGGTGACCTCCATCGTCGTCGCACCGCGCAAGGCCATCAGCTGCAGGCATTCGATGATGTAGTGCGCCAACACCTCCATGGAGAAGTTCGCACCGGCGCCGTGCCCGGGACTGTAGTTGGGCGCCGAGGTGATGAACAGATTCGGGAATCCGGGCACGGTGCCGCCGCGGTACGCGCGGGGGCTGTCACCCCACACCTCGGCCAACGTCGTGCCGTCACGGCCACGGATGTCCACCGTGGACAGGAAGTCGAGGTGGTACCCGGTGGCGTAGATGATGACGTCCAGGTCGATCTGACGGCCATCGGAGGTCACGATGCCCGCGGCGTTGACCCGGGCGGGTTCGCTGGCTTCGACGTCGACGTGGTCACGGGTCAACGCCCGGTAGTAACCGCCCGGGTCGCGGATGATGCGCTTGCCGTACGGCGCGAAGTCCGGGGTGACCTTGCGGGCCAATTCCGTTCCTGCGCCGAAGGTCTGGTCGATGTAGTTCAGGCACATCTGAAGCAGGACGTCGTTGGCCGGGTTGATGGACAGGTGGGTCTTGGACCACTCGGGGTCTTGCAGGATGATCGGGTAGTTGTTGTCGGCGGTACCCCAGTAGGACTTCACCCGGTGCCACATGGCGTAGTACGGCAACACTCGGCCCAGGTAACGGCGGTGTTCGGGAACCTCGTCGGACAGTCGCTTGCGTGGCGCCACCCAGTGGGGTTGACGCTGGAACACCGTCAGGTGCTCCACCTGATCGACACACGCATCGACGATCTGCACCGCCGTGCAGCCCGCGCCGATGATCGCAACCCGCTTTCCGGTCAGGTCCAGGTCGGGGTCCCACTGGGCCGAGTGCACGCTGATGCCACCGAAGCTCTCGCGGCCCTCGATGTCGGGGAAGCGGGGGCGGTTGAGATATCCGGCCGCGGTCACCACCACCCGGGCGTGGTCCACCGACCGGGTGCCGTCGGCGCGGCGCGAGCGGATCTCCCAATGTCGTTGCTGCTCGTCCCAGTGCAGGGCCTCCACCTCGGTGCCGAACCGGATGTGCCGGCGCAGGTCGTGCTTGTCGGCCAACGCCACCAGGTAGGCCTGGTACTCCGCGCCTTGCGGGTAGTAGTTCGACCACTCGGGGTTCACCTCGCGCGACAGCGAGTAGTAGGCCGACGGGGTGTCCACGCCGATGCCGGGATAGGTGGTGGTCAACCAGGTGCCACCCACTTCCTCGTTGCGGTCGAAGACGGTGAAGGCCACGCCCTCCTCGGCAGCGGCCAGGGCGACCGCGATACCGGCCAGGCCGGCGCCGATGATCGCCACGGTGGTGGTCTGGGGAATCGGCGTCGTGCGCGGCAACGTGGGCGCCGAGGGCCGGAACCCGCCCTGCTCGAGCAGCAGATCGACCTGCTCGTCGTCGACCTCGCCGCCGAGCGCCACGGGCAACAGCCGAGCGAAGAATGCCCGGTCGTCGGGGGCGGGGGCGTCGACGGGCCGCTCGGCGCTCAGCGCGGCGATGACGTCGTCGGCCAACGCCTGCGCGGTCTGCGGATCGGTCTTGCCGGCCCGCTCGGGCGGGTCCGGTTCGTAGGTGATCTTGGCTGCGTACCGGTCGACCACCCCGGCATCGCCGGTCAGCTGCGCCAGCACCGCCACCAACACACCTGGATCGGCCTGCAGCAAGTAGCCGCGCAGGACGTCGGGATCCGCTGTGCTGTCTGCCGGTGACGACGATTGCGTGGTGGCGGTCATGGTGGCGAGTATCGGAGCAGCGATCCGCCGATGGTGACGCCCTGTCTACTGAGCGGGAGACGAACCACCGCTGCGCGACGTCGCACGCCTACGCTGCGGCGCATGCACCACGACGACCTCGCCGCCGTCATCGCCCGAGCCCGCAGCCACGGCCTCGCCGACGTCCCTCGCCGTTCGGCGCGCAAGCAACCCGACAAGACCGCCATCATCGACGGCGAGGTCGTGCTGTCGTTCGCCGAGTTCGATCATTGGGTCGACCGAGCCGCTGCGGCGTTGCGCGACAACGGACTCGGTCCTGGTGACCGGTTGGCGTTGTTGTCGCGCAACTGCTGGCAGTACGCGGTGTTGACGTTCGCCACGGCCCGCGCCGGCGTGGTGCTGGTACCGATCAACTTCATGCTCACCGCCGAGGAGATCGGTTACATCCTCGGCCACAGCCAGGCTCGCGGGTTCGTCGTCGAAGCCGACCTCGTCGCGGTCGCCGAACACGCGATGGCCCTGAGCGGCGACATCGCCTGCCGCGCGGCCCTGGTGCTTCCCGGTCAGGTCTGCTCGCCAGGCTGGTCGGACTTCGCCGACTGGTTGCGCACCACCAGCGCGGTGCCCGATCACCACCTCGACGACGACCAGTTGGTGCGGATCATGTACACCAGCGGTACCGAATCCCGCCCCAAGGGCGTGATGCACAGCAGCCGCAGCTTGATGTGGCAGTACATCAGCACCATCGTGGCCGGCTCGATGTCCGGCGACGACGTCGAAGTGCATTCGCTGCCGCTCTATCACTGTGCCCAACTGGACAACTTCCTGGCCACCGACCTGTACCTGGGGGCGACGAGCATCATCCTCCCCCGCCCCGATCCCGGGCTGGTGTTGCGAACCATCGAGCGGTACGGCGTCACGAACTACTTCGCGCCCCCGACGGTGTGGATCAGCCTGTTGCGCAGCCCGATCTTCGACGACGTCGATCTCTCAAGCCTGCGCAAGGGCTACTACGGCGCCTCGCCGATGCCCACCGAGATCCTCCACGAGATGCGCCACCGCCTCCCGCAACTGCGGCTGTGGAACTTCTACGGACAAACGGAGATGGCGCCACTGGCGTCGGCGCTGGGCCCCGACGAGCAGGACGCTCACGCCGGCTCGGCCGGCCGGCCGGTGGTCAACGTCGAAACGGTCATACTCGACGAGGCCGACACCCCCGTGGCGCGCGGCACGGTCGGCGAGATCGCCCACCGCAGCCCGCATCTCATGCTCGGCTACCTCGATGACGCCGACAAGACCGCGCAGGCGTTCTCCGGGGGCTGGTTTCACTCCGGAGATCTCGGCTTCTACGACGACCATGGACTACTGCACGTCGTCGACCGCAAGAAGGACATGATCAAGACCGGTGGGGAGAACGTCGCCAGCCGAGAGGTCGAAGAAGTGCTCTACCGCCACAACGGCATTCAGGAAGCAGCCGTCTTCGCGCTACCACACCCCCTGTGGGTGGAGGCGGTGGTCGCCGCGGTGGTCCCGCGTGCCGGCACCGCGTTGACCGAAGACGACGTGGTGGCCCACTGCCGCGAACACCTCGCCGGCTTCAAGACTCCCAAACACGTGTTCTTCGTCGACGACCTGCCGAAGAACCCCAGCGGCAAGCTGCTCAAACGCGATCTGCGGCAGCGGTTCACCCTTCATCCCACCGTCAACTGAAAGGCCACGCCAGCGTGTACACCGGCCGCATCGCCCGCTTCGACGAACCCGGCAAACCATTCCAGATCCACACCGTCAGCCTGCCCGAAGTCGGACCCGGAGAGATCTTGATCCGCGTGCTCCGCGCCAACGTCTGCGGGTCCGACGTACACGCCTGGCACGGCACGTTCGCCACCCGCGGACTCGGAGGCCACCTGCCCACGGTCCTCGGCCACGAGATGATCGGCGCCGTGGAAGCGCTCGGTGAGGGGGTGCACACCGACTCCAATGGCGCTCCCCTCGCCGCGGGCACCCGGGTCGTGTTTCCGTACTTCTACGGCTGCCACACCTGTCGCAACTGCCTGGCCGGTAGGCGCAACGCCTGCCTGAACCTGACGATGGCCATGCTCGGACGCGCCGACGAGCCGCCGTACTTCGTCGGCGGCTACGCCGACTACTACCTCCTGCCCGCGGGTGCGGTGGTCTACACCGTCCCCGACAGCGTCGGCGACGACGTCGCTGCCGGCGCCAATTGCGCGCTGTCACAGGTCATGTACGGCCTGGAACGCGTCGACATGACACTCGGCGAGCACGTCGTGGTGCAGGGAGCGGGGGCGCTCGGGCTCTACGCCATCGCGGTCGCCAAGGCACGCGGTGCCGCACAGGTCATCGCCATCGACGCCGTCCCCGAACGGCTGGAACTGGCCGCCGCATTCGGTGCGGACACCGTGATCGACCTCAACGAGGTGACCACGCCCCGGGAGCGGGCGAAGGCGGTTCGCGCGCTCACCGGCGGTCACGGTGCCGACGTGGTCGTCGAAGTCGTCGGCCACCCCTCGGCCATCGAGGAGGGGCTGCAGATGCTCGGGCAGTTCGGCCGCTACGTCGAGATCGGCAACATCAACGTCGGGCAGACCTTCGCCTTCGATCCGTCCCGGTTCGTGTTCTCCAACAAGACGATGGTCGGGGTGTCGCTGTACGACCCCGCGGTGCTGTCGCGGGCACTGACCTTCCTCGAACGGCATCAGGATCGGCTGCCACTGCACCGTCTCGCCGCCGCTTGCTATCCGCTCGCCGACATCAACGACGCGTTCGCCGCCGCCGAGGGCAAGCGCGACGTGCGCGCCAGCATCGTCCCCCACCCGACAGAAGGATGACCATGCCCACCTACGAGCGCTCCACGCTGTTCATCGACGGCCGGTGGGTCTCACCGGCCGGCAGCGGCGTCATCGACGTCGTCGATCCGGCCACCGAGAAGGTCATCGGCCACGTACCCAACGGCGGCACCGCCGACGTCGATGCCGCCGTGGCGGCGGCCCGGCGGGCCTTCGACCCCACCATCACCGTCGCCGAGCGGCGCGATCGCCTGCATCGCGTGATCGATGCCCTCGAGAAGCGCCTGCCCGACATCGCCGAGTTGATCACCGCCGAGATGGGCGCCCCGGTCCGCATCGCCCAGACCGCACAGACCCAGGTGCCGCTGGCGGTGGCCAAGGGCATCGCCGACGTGGTGGACGCCTTCGACTTCGAGGAGCGCATCGGCAATTCGCTGGTGCTGCGCGAACCCTACGGTGTCGTCGCGGCCATCACGCCGTGGAACTATCCGCTGTATCAGGTGGTGGCCAAGGTCGTTCCGGCCATCGCCGCCGGATGTACCGTGGTGCTCAAGCCCAGCAACGAAGCACCCCTGTCGGTATTCGAGTTCGTCGCGGCGTGCCACGAAGCCGGCCTGCCCCCGGGGGTGCTCAACGTCGTCTCCGGCCCCGGCCGGGTCATCGGCGAGCGACTGGCCGTACACCCCGACGTCGACTTCGTCTCGTTCACGGGAAGCACCGAGGTCGGAACCCGAGTCGGCGAGCTGGCGGGCCAGTCGATCACCAAGGTCGCGTTGGAACTGGGGGGCAAGTCGGCCAACGTCATCCTCGACGGCGCCGACCTGACGACCGCGGTCAAGGTGGGGGTCGGCAACGCGTTCCTCAACGGCGGGCAGACGTGCATGGCCTGGACCCGAATGGTCGTCCCACGGTCCCGCTACGGCGAGGCGCTGGACCTCGTCGAGACCGCCGTGGCCCGCTACACCGTGGGTGACCCGTGGGATCCGGCCACGCGCATCGGCCCGTCGGCCTCCCGGTCGCAGTTCGACACCGTCCGCGGGTTCATCGAGCGGGCGGAGAACGACGGTGCGCGACTGGTCGTCGGCGGCGGCGAACCCCTGCGCGACGTCGGATTCTTCCTCGCCCCCACCGTGTTCGCCGACGTCGACCCGGCATCCGAACTCGGTCAGGAGGAAGTCTTCGGGCCCGTGCTGGCGGTCATCCCCTACACCGACCACGACGACGCCCTGCGGATCGCCAACGCGACGCCCTACGGGCTGTCGGGCGCCGTGTGGGCCGCCGACGACGACACCGCGATCGCCTTCGCCCGCCGCGTGCAGACCGGCCAGCTCGACATCAACGGCGGCGCCTACAACCCGCTGGCCCCGTTCGGGGGCTACAAGAAGTCGGGCATCGGCCGCGAACTCGGCCGCTTCGGGTTCGAGGAATACCTGCAGACCAAGTCCCTCCAACTGACTGGACGCCGATGAGTACGCCCCTTCGCGTCGACACCGACGGCTCGGTCCAGGTGTGGACCATCGATGCGCCAGAGATGGGCAACGCCATCACCGCAACCGACGTGATCACCGGTTTCGAGACACTCGTCGACGCGGCCAACCAGGACGACGGCATTCGTGCGGTCATCCTCACCGGTGCCGGAAGGATCTTCTCCGCCGGCGGCAACGTCAAGGAGATGGCCGACCGCCGAGGCATGTTCGGCCTGGACCCCATCCAGCAGCGCCGCGCGTACATCGACGGCATCCAACGCATCCCCCGCGCCCTGGGCCGGCTCGAGGTGCCGATCATCGCCGCCGTCAACGGGGCCGCCATCGGCGCGGGTTGCGATCTGGCGATGATGTGCGACATCCGAATCGCCTCGCAGCGCGCATCGTTCGCCGAGAGCTTCGTCACCCTCGGCCTGATCCCCGGCGACGGTGGCACCTGGTTCCTGCCCCGTGCCATCGGCTACGCTCGCGCCGCCGAACTGACCTTCACCGGCGAACGCATCGACGCCGACCTCGCACTGCAATGGGGCATGGTCAGCAGGGTCGTCGCGCCCGACGAACTGCTCTCGGAAGCGCGAGCATTGGCCGACCGGATCGCCGTCAACCCGCCACACGCCCTACGGATGGCCAAACGGCTGTTGCAGGAATCGATGAGCGGCTCGCTGGAATCCACGCTGGCCATGGCCGCGGCGATGCAGCCGTTGGCCCATCACGATGCCGAGCACGACCAGCGAATCGCCAAGTGGAGGACGTCATGACGGCCGCACGGTTGCGTCTGGTGCCCCCGTCGCAGCCCGACTACGCCGCCGAGGAACTGCGCGTCGAGGTCCGCGCCTTCCTCGCCGAGCAACTCGCCGCAGGCGCGTTCACACCGTCGGTCGACTCGTGGTTGTGCGGATGGGACGAAGCGTTCACCGCGGCGCTCGCGCGGCGCGGTTGGCTCGGGATGACGGTGCCCCCGCGTTACGGGGGACACGGCCGCACCTTTGGTGAGCGCTTCGTCGTCACCGAGGAGCTGCTGGCCGCCGGTGCACCGGTGGCCGCACACTGGATCGCCGACCGCCAGATCGTCCCGTCGCTGCTGAAATACGGTACGGAGAAACAGAAGTCCCACTATCTGCCGCTGATCGTGGCCGGCGAGTGCTTCTTCGGAATTGGCATGAGCGAACCGGATTCGGGCTCGGACCTGGCCAGCGTGCGGACGCGGGCAGTGCCCGTCGACGGCGGTTGGTCCCTCACCGGCACCAAGGTGTGGACCTCGGGAGCACACCGGGCACACGCGTTCATCGTACTGGCCCGCACGGCCCCTGCCGATCCCGCGCACCGTCACGATGGGCTGAGCCAGTTCATCGTCGACCTGCACGGCCCTGGGGTAGAGGTACGACCCATCGTGTCGATGAACGGGCAACACCACTTCAACGAGGTCATCCTCGACGCCGCGTTCGTTCCCGACGCCCGGGTGTTCGGCCAGATCGGCCACGGCTGGACTCAGGTCACCTCTGAACTGGCCTTCGAGCGCAGCGGCCCGGAACGGTTCCTGTCGACCTTCCCGCTGCTGAGCCGCGCGCTCGATCACCCGGCGACACGGTCCGCGACCGGCGATGCCGAAGTGGGCCGGCTGGTTGCACGGGTTGCCGGCTTGCACCACCTGTCCACCGCCGTCGCCGGATCGCTGCAGCGCGGCGAGCCCGCCGACGTCCCGGCCGCCGTCGTCAAGGTGCTCGGCACCACCGTCGAAGGTGACATCGCGGACTTCGCCGACCGTCGAACCAGTGACGACGTCTCCAGCACGACGGAGTGGACCGCCCTGGTGGCGTCCGCGGTCGATCAGCGCCCCGGCTTCACGCTGCGGGGCGGCACCAACGAGGTACTGCGCGGACTCATCGCGCGGGGATTGGGCATGAGATGACCAGCACGGACCTACGGGTGGGGGCCGAGCCCACGGTCGACGCCGACCTCGTCGACATGATGAACTCCGTGTTCACCGACCACGCGGCTGGCCGCGCGATCCCGGCCGCCGGTGAACGCGTCGGCGTCGATCGCATGCTGTGGCAACGCCTCGACGAACTCGGACTGGTCGCGCTGACCACCCCCGAGCGATGCGGCGGAAGCGGCGCGGGGTGGTGGGAGTCGGTCGAACTCCTCACCGCCGCAGTGCGCCACGGCGTACGGCTGCCGTTGGCCGAGCACGACCTGTTGGCGTGCTGGGTGCTCGGTGCCACCGGTCACGCCGTCGACGACGCGATCCGCACCATCCACGTGGTGGGCCGCGACGACGCCACGCAGCGACCGACGCCGTGGGCCGGCGAGGTGGACCGCATCGTGCTGGTGTGGTTCGACGGGGACCGCCATCGCCTCGCCGACCTCGAGGCGTCGCGGATGTCGGTGCGGCCGGGTCACAACCTGATCGGCGAACCGCGAGACGTTCTCACCGTCGACACCGGCACGCTCGAAGGCGATGTCGTGCCATCGGAGGTGGTGGACCGACTCGCCCGCAAGTTCGCGCTGGTGCGTGCGATCCAGGTGTGCGCGGCGGTGGACCGCGCGGTGGAGATGTCCATCGGCCACGTCGCGTCGCGCACACAGTTCGGGCGGCCACTGGCCAAGTTCCAGGCCATCCAGAATCTGGTGGCCGACGCGGCCGCCGAGGCCGCGCTGGCCCGCGCCGCCACGGAGGCTGCCCTCACCACCGCCATCCGCACCGACTGGGCGGCGGCACACCTGGACTTCCAGATCGCCACCGCACGGTCGTGCGCGGGACACGCCGCCTCGGTCGTCAGCCGCAACGCCCACCAGGTGCACGGCGCGATCGGCACCACCCGCGAACACCGCCTGCACGAGGTCACGCGCGCCGCCCTGGCGTGGCGTTCGGAGTACGGTTCGGTGCGCTCCTGGGACGAACGAGTCGCCGCCACCGCCGCCGCCGCGGGCGGGAAAGGACTGTGGCCGTTGATCACCGGCGGCGACTAGCGAACGGCGCGGCGGGTGTTCCGCTGACCGGTCACCAGCGCTGTTACCGAGGCCACATCGCGGGTTGACTGACCCGTCATGAGCAACGAGATCACGCTGTCAGAGGTTCAGGAGTTCATCGCCGGGTTCTGGTACCACTACGACGAGGGCCACTTCGACGAGCTGGCCACGCGCATCGGCGACGAGATGCGCTACCGGAGCCGTTCGCTGTCGGGGAACTGCCCCTTCGAGCACCTGCTGGCCGCCGATCTCAACGGTGGCGCGCAGACCCTCGCCTGGCTCATCGAGCACCGCAACGAGAACCCCTACCCGTGTCGGCACCACGCCACCAACGTGTTTCGCATCGGCACCGACGGCGACACCACCCACGTCCGCTTCAACCTATACGTCAACCAGATCACCAACCACGTTCCCTTCGGCGTCTCCAGCGGCGTCGCCGACGTGGGCATCCACCGCGCGGGGGACGGCCTGGTCTTCACGTCGATGACCGTGTTGCTCGACGCCGATGACTCGATTCCGTTCGCCGAGCACGCGGCACGGGCAACGCCGGCCGGAACGCAGTCCGCATGACCGCGCGCCAGACGTTCGGCGGTGGCATCGCCGTCATCACCGGCGCCGGTGCAGGCATCGGCGCGGGCCTGGCCCGCCACGCGAGCCGGCTCGGCATGACCACCGTGCTCGTCGACGTCGACGCCGCAGCCATCGCAGCGCTGCGCGGTGAATTGAAGGCGGCAGGCGGCTCGGCGGTCGACCGGGTCTGCGACGTCCGTGACGCCGAGGCCGTGCAGGCCCTTGCCGACGAGGTGTACCGCGAGCTGGGACCCGTGCGCCTCCTGGTCAACAACGCCGGCATCGAGCAATTCGGCTATCTGTGGGACACCCCCGTCGACAACTGGCGACGCGTCGTCGACGTGAACGTCAACGGCGTCTTCCACGGCATCCGGGCGTTCCTGCCGCACATGATCGCCGGCGACACTCCCGCGTGGGTGTGGAACCTGTCCTCGATCGGCGGGGTCGCGGTCGTGCCGCTGCAGGCGGCCTACATCACCAGCAAGCACGCCGTCCTCGCGCTCACCGAATGCCTGCACCTGGAGGTGCAGGCGGCGGGATACTCCGATCGACTCCACGTGCAGGCGGTGCTGCCGGGCGCCGTCGTGTCCAACATCTTCGAGTCCGCCGGCGGTGTCGACGGCGGCGACACCGGCGCCGCCGAGAGCCAGCGCGCGGCCATGCTCGAGATCAAGGCCGCCGCCATGGATCCCCTGGCGGCGGCCGAAGTGGTGTTCGACCAAGCCGCCGAGGGGCGGTTCTACCTCATCACCCAGCCGGACTACGTCGGCTCGGCAATGACCGAACGCGCCCGCGTCCTCACCAGTCAAGAGGCTCCGCGGCTCCGGACCGAACGTCGCTTCGATCCCACCCACACCTGACATGGCCTCTCCCCGACTGGATCCCGATGCCGCAGCGCGGCTCGCCTCGTTCGGCGCACCGGTGCCGATGCGAACCCGCGGGCTCAGCGCCGTGCGCGCGGGCATCGAATCCGCTCCACGTCCGCCCATGCCGCCGATGGCCCACATCGAAGACCTGACCGCACCCGGGCCCGCCGGGCGGCCCATTCCCATCCGGCTCCACCGGCCCACCAGCGCGGTCCGAACCCCGGTCCTCGTGTACTTCCACGGCGGTGGGCTGGTGATGGGATCGAATCACTCGTTCGAACCTCTGGCGCGCGAGCTGGCCCGGGCCAGCGGCGCCGCCGTTGCCGCGGTCGACTACCGGTTGGCACCGGAGTCCCCGCCACCGGCGCAGTTCGACGACGCCTATGCCGCCACCGAATGGGTTGCCGCCCAAGCTGATCGCCTCGGCGTCGACGCCGATCGGCTCGCGGTCGTCGGCGACAGCGCCGGTGGATCGCTGGCGGCAGCGGTCGCCCTGGCGGCCCGCGATCACGGCGGGCCCGCGATCGCGGTGCAGGTCTTGCTCTATCCAGGCCTCGACCGCGACATGGGCGCCCGGTCGATCACCGCCATGCCGGATGCGCCCATGCTGGCCCACGACGACATCGTGTTCATGCACGAGACCGTCGACCGCGGCGCCATCCCACACTCGCCCTATCAGGTTCCCGCGCACGCCACCGACGTGAGCGGCCTGCCACCCGCGGTCGTCGTCACCGCCGAATGCGACCCGATCCGCGACTGGGGTGAACGCTACGCCGAGCGTCTCCGCGACGCCGGGGTGCAGACCACCCTTACCCGCTATCCCGGCATGTACCACGGGTTCTTGATGCGCTCGGACGCCACGGCGCGCGGTCGTCTGGCCATCGCCGAGATCGGTGCGCTGCTGCGCGCGAAGTTCGACAACGCCATCGACTTCGCCGCGTGTCCCGATGACCGGACGTCCGCCACGTCGTCGACGTTGGCGCTACCCACAATCGACAACCACATCACCGAAGGAGAACGACATGCTGACTGACGAGCGCCGACTCGAACTGTCCGACGTGCTGCGGCCCGTCGCGCCACCGTACGAGATCACCGACGTCTACACCGCAGACCAACGGGAACGCCTCTTCGACGTGGTGCGCACCCAAGGGCCCTGGAAGCTGATCATCGCCCAGCACTTCGCGTCGGCCGACGAACTGATGGCGACCATGAGCGGCGCCTTCCCCGAGGGCTTCGAGCCCACGCTGGATCTGTTCCTCACCCCGACCTTCCGTGGCTACCTCGCCAACTACGGCACGGTGCTCTACCCCGAACTGCACGACTGCTTCTACAACGCCGCGTTCCTCGAGCACGCCAAGCGGTACTGGAACGCCGAGTACGCCAAGCCCGAGTTGATGTTGTTCAACATCAACGGCCCGTGCGCCAACCGCGATCCGGGCCACCTGGACTCCCCCAGCTTCCGCGGCGTTCGCCACGAGAACGCCCCCACCTGGCTGTGCAGCGTGATGGGCAAGTCGGGGCTGTTCACCGACTACCTGATCAAGATGGCCCAGGTCATCACCTGGTTCTCACTCGACGAACAGTCGGGCTTCACCTACTGGCCCGAAGGCCCGCTCAAGCCACCCGGACGGGTGCTGCCGCCGATCAACAACCGCGGCGTCGTCGTCCAGAACGAGATGATGGTGCACCGCGGCGAGGCCAACGGTCCACTGGAACAACAGGTTCCGGCCGGCCTGGCCTTCGACACGGTGTTCACCGGCGACCCCGCCGACCGCGACTCGTGGCTGCTGAAGAACGGTGATGACGTCATTGGCCGTCACCACACCGACGAGTTGCGGTTCTTGGTGCACTGGTCGGCAGAGGTCTTCGCCGACTACGACGAACTCAAGAAGAACATGGACGGCTCGGACGATCTCACCATCGACAAGGCCATCGACATGCTCGTCGACAACCTGGCCAAGCAGGGGGTGGCGCTCGACATTCCGGCGAACCCGCTGCACGACCCCGCGTTCATCGGTGCGCTCAACGCCGCCTACGACATCGGCGCGCCCACCACCTATCCGGAAGCAGCCCCGCTGAGCGCATTCCAGCTGGCATAGGACGAAAGGCTCCCCACCGTGCAGCGTTTCACCGATCGACGCGTCATCGTCACCGGTGCCGGCTCGGGCATCGGCGCGGCCACCACCGCACGACTGCTCGACGAAGGCGCCACCGTCGTGGCCTTCGACATCTCCACCGAAGGCTTGGACGCGACCGCGGCCGCCGCCGCCGAGGCGGGCACCGACAAGCAGTTGACCACCGCGGTGCTCGACATCTCTGCCGAAGACGACGTCGTCACCGCCGTCGACACCGCGGTGGCCAACCTGGGCGGGCTCGACGTGCTGGTCAACGTCGCGGCGCTGCAGACCTGTTCGCACACGCACGAAACCAGCCTGGCCGACTGGAACCGGACGCTGGCGGTCAACCTGACCGGCACCTTCCTGATGACTCGTCAGTCCCTGCCGGCGCTGCTGTCCTGCGGACGTGGCGTGGTGGTCAACTTCACCTCGACCGCCGCGACATTCGCCCACCCGTACATGGCCGCGTATGCGGCCAGCAAGGGTGGCATCCTCAGCTTCACCCATTCGCTGGCCCTCGAGTACTCCAAGCAGGGCCTGCGTGCGGTGAACATCCAGCCCGGTGGCGTGGCGACGGCGCTGGCCAACAGCACCCTGGACAAGATGCCCGAGGGGTACGACCTCGGCCTGTGGGCCAAGCAAACCCCGCTGTTGCACGGCCGCGACAACGCCATCCTGGGCGATCCCAGCGCCGTCGCGTCGGTCATCGCGATGGTGGCGTCCGACGACGGCGCGTTCATCACCGGCACCGAGATCCGCGTCGACGGGGGCGCGCACGCATGACCACTTCGGAGTGCGGCCAATCGGGGCTCAGCGCCGACCGGTCGACGCTGAGCCGACGCCGCGTCGGTCGGGCGGATGTCCGCCTGACCGACGCAGCCCAGCTCACTTCGACACCGTCACGTCCATCAGCGGAATGCGCTCCATGGCGGACTTGCGTGGGTCGGGGGCCGCAGCGGCGGCGGCGTGATTCTCCTCGCCACGCGTGTAGGTCCACACGCAGAACGGCTCGCCCTTGGCGAACGTGAAGTCCTTGGGCGGCAAGTTGATGGCCAGCTTGCAGCCCGGGAAGAACGGTGCCGAGATGCGTTGCTCGAACGTGCAGTTCATCCACGCCCGCGCCGGTGGGTACAGACCTTCGTCGGTGTACTTCTGCAGCACCTCGCACCGCCGCATGTTGAGCACGACGTGGTCGGGGTTGTAGACGATGTACTCTCCGCCGTAGCCCAGGGTGCCGTCGATGCTCAACACGGCGAGCTTGAGGAAGTCGACGACGTGCACCGGCTCGATCTTGAAGACCTTGGCCAGCTTCGGGTACTGGTAGTCGATGATCAGCTGGTACATGTCGGGCAGCCCAAGCCAGACTTCTTCCTCGGGGATGATCTTCGTCCACTGATCGATGAAGTAGTTGTGGCCCTTCAGGTACTGATCCCAGTAGGTCTTGATCAACCGGATCAAGGCGGGCTTGTTGAGGTCTTCGGTCTGGACGTCGAAGGGGATCGCTTGATATTGCGCGTTCTTCCAGTCCCATCCCGGCGGCGCAAGGTAGCGACCCATGGGCAGCACCTGGCGCATACCCGCCCGGGAGACCTCGGCCGCTACGTCCATCGCAGCGTTGATGCCGACCTTCTCCGAATAGATCTTGACGTGCGCGTAGGGCATGAAGTTCAGCACGTCCTCGAAGACGCGCGCCAAACCAAGGAGGAAGTCGCGAGAGAAGTCTTGGATGTTGCCAACCTTCCCCATGAAGTCGTGGGTGTAGTCGTCGTAGTTCAATTCCTCGGTCGCGGTGGTCGATTCCTCGGGGGCACTGGTCATCGTGACTCCAATCTGGGCGCCGGCATCGGGTGGGGGGCCGCGGTCGCGGGCTGTCACGCACACGGCCACCCCGAGAGAGGTGGATGTCAGAAACTGCCGCAATGTCAGATTCTGACAGTGGAGACTGTAGGCGGTCTGCGCTGGTCGCCGGTGGGGCGTTCCCGCTCAACGGGACGTCGACGACCACGACGGCTCAAGTCCGACATCGGGTGGATAGGATTGGCGGGCTGGTCGCCGAGGAGGGCTGTGTTGATGACGGTGGAAGGCAGGCCGGCGACGTTGACCGCGCGACGGGCCGACGAGCTGCGCCTGGCCATCGCGTTGGCCGCCCGCGACATCTTCCTGGCTGCCGGGTCCACCTCGGCGACGGTGGAACGGATCTGTGAGGCCGTCGGCATTGCGCCGCGGACGTTTCACCGCCACTTCCCCGTCAAGGAGGACGTGGTCCTTCCGTTGTTCCGACGGTTCGGCACGTTGAGTCTCGACGTGCTGGCCGAAGCAGACGTCGACGACGATGCCGTCGCGACGTTGGTGGAAGCGTTCAGCACGGAAGTGCCCCGGCGGGGACGGATGGACGTCGACCGCGCATTCCTGGCCCTGGTGATCAACGATCCCCAGTACCGGCTGCGCTGGCTGGACTGGGGTCAAGACCTCGTCGAGCCGATCACCGACTTCCTCGATCGCCGTTTCGACCTGGACGGCGAACCGCATGTTCGCGAATTACCTGCGCACTTGATCATCCAAGCGTGCCGGTACGCGTACGTCGGCTGGGCCGACGATGGCGACTTCCCGCGCCTGCGAGCCACCTTGTCGTCGGCGATGCGCATGATCACCGGATCCCTGAAACCCCTCGATCGTCGCTGACCCACCCCGGCGGCTCATCCATCTCAGGCCGGTTCGGTCATCGCGGTGGGCTCAGTGAGAGTCGACGGTCGGGGAAAGGTGAGGCACCGACGGTTCGGTGTCGACGACCGGCAGGGCGCCGCTGCGGACCGCTTCGGTGATCGACTCTGCGAGCGCAGCGCACGCCAGGAACAACCCGCCGCCGTAGCGATTCAATTGCGATGCCTGCCAACGTTCCTGGCACTGCCCCGACGCCTCTGCCGTCCACTGCACACTCGTCTGATTCCAGCTGCTCTTGCGGGCCTCGACGCACGCGCCGCACCGCCGGCACACCACCGGCACCATCGGCGCGTCGGCCAGCCGGATGTCGGGACGGGCGGTCATCCGGCCGACGCCGACGTCGCGGCCGAGCGCGCGGCTATGTTGGCCTCCACTTCCTTCATCCACGCCTCGTTGGGCCGGGTGGTGTCGAGTTCGAATTCGAACCGGTCCACCATGTCGGGTGTCACGTCGGCGGCGTCGACGTAGAACTGCTCGTACCAGCGCCGCAACTGATAGACCGGGCCGTCCTCCTCCACCAGGAGCGGATTGTCGATACGCGTCTTGTTGCGCCAGATCTCGACGTCCTGCTCGAAGCCCATCTTGACGAAGTCACCCAGTGCGACGGCGGTTTGCACTGCCAGGTCGTCGGGCATGAACGCGTTCTTCTCCACTACGATGCCGTATTGCAGGACGAAGGAATTCGCGTCGATCGGGTAGTGGCAGTTGATCAGGACGGTGCGCTGATCGAACTCCGGGTAGTGGTAGGTCAGGTCGTCGATCATGAACGAGGGGCCGTGGTAGGACGCCAACGACGTGGTGCCCAGGATCCTCGAACCCTCGGGGTCACCGAGGTCCGGGCGGCCGCCGCTCTTCATGTACTGGGTGGCGACGTGGCCTTCGAAGATGTTCTTGAAGTGGGTGGGCAACGAGCCGTGGATGTAGAAGAAGTGCGCCATGTCCACGACGTTGTCGATGACCTCACGGCAATTGGTGTGCACCACGGTGCTGTACCAGTGCCAATCGGTCCAGGCATCGCTGGTCGCACCCTCGATGCGCGGGATGGTGACGTCTGCAGGCGGCGCCTTGCGCTCGGGGTCGTTCCACACGAACAGCATCCCGTCCTGCTGCAGCGTGGGCCAGGACGCCGTGCGGGCCAATCGCGGGGTGCGCTTGCTGTAGGGCACCGACTTGCAGCGCCCGTCGCCGCCCCAGCGCCAGTCGTGGAACGGGCACGCGATCTCGTTGCCCTTGACGGCCCCCTGCGAGAGGTCGCCACCCATGTGCCGGCAGTATCCGTCGAGAACGTTGATGGCGCCGTCCTCGCCCGCGAAGACCACCAGCTTCTGCCCGAAGGCATTGATCTGGTGTGGTCGGCCGTCGGCGAAGTCGCGGGTCAACCCCAAGCAGTGCCATCCCCGCGCGAACCTCGTCGGGGCCGAGCCGGCCTCGATGAGCCGGATGTCGTCGGCGTCAGCGTGCGTCGTCATCGTGTGCCGTCCTTCGATCGTGTGGGCTGCTGACGTCCATCCAACTGCCCGACGGCGCCGATGACAGGTCGGCGTTCCGCTCACCAGGACACCGGAACTCGCGTCGGCGCAACCGCGCCTATCGTCGCCTCCGTGACCGCCCCCCGCCACCAGACCATCCCGGCCGGCTTGACCATCTCCGACACCGAGGTCGACCTGTTGGTCGTCGGGTCGGGCACCGGTCTGGCCGCGGCCCTCGCGGCTCGCGA
The DNA here is from genome assembly GCF_058148405.1 of Mycobacterium sp. DHQP2018-32-09. Classification (NCBI taxonomy): domain Bacteria; kingdom Bacillati; phylum Actinomycetota; class Actinomycetes; order Mycobacteriales; family Mycobacteriaceae; genus Mycobacterium; species Mycobacterium sp. DHQP2018-32-09. The sequence goes on from NZ_JBYVYK010000029.1 coordinate 36,343, forward strand.
GCAAGGACTTTCGGTGCTCGTCGTCGAGAAGTCCGCCGTCGTCGGCGGCTCCACGGCGCGCTCGGGTGGGGCGCTGTGGCTCCCGGCCAGTCGCGTGATCGCCGAAGGCGGCGGCGTCGACCCGTCGGCCCGCGCCGAGACCTATCTGCATGCAGTGGTCGGCGATTCCGCGCCGGCCTCGCGCTCGACGGCGTACCTGGAGCAGCTGCCCGCGACCGTCGACATGCTGCGCCGCACCACGCCGATGAAGTTGTTCTGGGCCAAGGAGTACTCGGACTACCACCCCGAGGCGGCGGGCGGATCGGCGGCCGGACGCACCTGCGAATGCCGGCCGTTGGACACGGCCGTGTTGGGACAGTACCGCTCGGCTCTGCGGCCCGGAATCATGGAGGTGAGCATCCCCATGCCCACCACCGGCGCCGACTACCGGTGGCTGAACCTCATGAGCCGCGTTCCCCGCAAGGGCATTCCGACCATCGCCAAGCGGCTCGCACAGGGCGTCGGCGGACTGCTCCTGGGTCGGCGTTACGCCGCGGGGGGCCAGGCACTGGCCGCGGGATTGTTCGCCGGCGCCATCCGCGCGGGCATCCCCATCTGGCTCGACACGACGCTGACGTCGCTGACCACCGATGACGGTCGGGTCACCGGCGCCAAGGTCGAACACCGCGGCGCCGGCTACACCATCACCGCGCGGCGCGGCGTCGTGCTCGCCGCCGGCGGCTTCGACCACGACATGGCCATGCGGCACGAGTTCCAATCAGAAAGCCTGGGTGAGCATTTGAGTCTGGGAGCGGAGACCAACACCGGTGACGCCATCCGCATCGGGCAGGACGTCGGTGCGGGAATCGACTCGATGGACCAGTCGTGGTGGTTCCCCGCGGTCGCACCGCTGCCGGACGCCGCGCCGGCGGTCCTACTGGCCGAACGGTCCCTGCCAGGATCGTTCATCGTCGACCAGCACGGTCGGCGGTTCGCCAACGAATCGTCGGACTACATGAGCTTCGGGCAACGAATCCTGGCACTGGAGAACGCCGGAACACCGGTCGAGACGATGTGGATGGTCTTCGATCAGCAGTACCGCAACAGCTACGTGTTCGCCGCCGAACTGTTCCCGCGGATGCCCATACCGCAGCGCTGGTACGACGCGGGGATCGCCGTTCGCTCCGACGACTTCGGGGACTTGGCCGCCAAGATGGGCGTACCCGTCGACGATCTCTGCGCGACCGTAGCCCGGTTCAACGAGAATGCCTCCGCTGGGCAGGATCTCGACTTCCAGCGTGGCCGCAGCGCCTACGATCGGTACTACGGCGACCCCACCGTCACCCCCAATCCGAATCTGCGTCCGTTGATGAAGGGCCCGTTCTACGCAGTGAAGATGGTGCTCAGCGACTTGGGAACCTGTGGCGGTCTACGAGCCGACGACCACGCCCGGGTGCTACGCGAGGACGGCACGGTCATCGATGGGCTCTACGCCATCGGGAACACCGCGGCCAACGCCTTCGGGCACACCTATCCCGGTGCCGGCGCGACCATCGCCCAGGGGCTGGTGTACGGCTACATCGCCGCACTGGACGCCGCACGTCGACGGCTCGCCCCGGTCTGAGACGTGGGGGGCGTGGCCGCGTCCGACTGGCCTAGTCGGCGTCCTCGGCTTCGACCCGCTTCTCGATCTCGTACCAGGACGTCGGCTCCGGCCACGGAATCTTGGCGCCCTCACCAACTTTCGGGAACTTCGCTTCCGCCTCGTCGAGGTCCTTGATGAGCTTGAGGGTCAGCTCCCGCTCGGAGGTGTAGTAGTGGTCCGCCCAATCCAGCGCGATCTTGGCGTAGGCCCACGTGGGTTCGGCGGCGGCCCACCGTGCCTCCGTGGCGGCGTCGCGCTGCATCTGATCGACGTAGGCGACGTGTTCCTGGAGCAGTTCCTTGAGCGCAGTGGGATCGCTGAGGTGGCCCAGCGCGATCCGCAGGACCGCAGGATGCTTCAACGACGGCGGTTCCAGCGGCGCTTCCCGCGCCCACCGGGTGGCTGCGTCCAGGCCGCTCTGGGTGATCTTGTACAGCCGGCGAGCGCGAGTGCCGTTGTTCTCGACCCTCGACGTCAGGAGGCCCAGCTTCTCGAGCTTCTTCAGCTCCGAGTAGATCTGGCTGTAGGCCGGGCTGCCGTAGAAGAACCGCATGCTCCAGTCGGTCCACTTGCGGATGTCATACCCGGACAGTTCGTGCTCGTAGGACAGCAACCCCAACAGGGCCCAGCTGGTCGCGGCCAGCTGCGGCTTGCCCGTTGATGCGGAGTCCGTCACGCAGCCAAGGGTAACAACCCAGGTCACCGCACCTTGCACGATCAACCCGCTGGATGGGACGGGCCGTTGCACGTGCGTGCCGGAAGTCGCGATCCTGAGGCACACGACCTACCGAAAGGGACGGCATGACGATGGGTTTCGACGACCACGCCGCCGCAGCCAGGGCCACGCCCACGCGACCGGAAGCCAAGGACATGCGGGCGGTTCTCGGGCACTTCTGCACAGGCGTTGCCGTGATCACCGGGCACGACGGCGTCAACCCGGTGGGTTTCACGTGCCAATCGGTGACCTCGGTGTCCCTCGACCCGCCGTACGTGTCGTTCTGCCCGGCCCTGTCCTCCACGAGCTGGCCGATGATCCGCGACACGGGCCGGATGTGCATCAACGTCCTGGCCGACGATCAGGAAGCCGTCTGCGCACGGTTCGCCCGCCGATCCGACGACAAGTTCGCCAGCGTCGAGTGGAGTCCCGCAGGCAATGGGGCCCCTCGCATCCACGGGGCGCTGGCCACCATCGAGGCCGACCTGGAGTTCGAGCACGGTGCCGGTGATCACACCATCGTCATCGCCCACGTCACGGCGCTGCAGGCGCACGACGGCAAGCCGCTGCTGTTCTACCGCGGCGACTATGGGCGCTTCGCCGACCGACCGGGTGATCCAGTGGCGGCGACGTGACCGCAGCCGGCGACCACGTCCCGGAATCGCTCTACGCCGAGTTCACCGATTCGGTGCGCCGGCTGGTCGACGTGACCATCCGCAGCCAGGCCGGGCCCGACGTCTTCGCCGCAGCGCGAGCCCGGATCGACGCGGTGACCGACGAGTTGAGCCGCGACGTGATCGCCGGCTCCTTCGGCATCCGGCCGGCACCCGACGGCACCTCCCGCGCCTGGGGCAACGTCGTGATGGGACTGCGCAACCCCGTGGCCCCACCGCTGATCGTCCACCACGACGCCGACGGCCGCGTCTGGGCCGACGTGACGCTGGGCGCGGCGTACGAGGGCCCGGCGGGCCACGTGCACGGCGGCATCTGCGCCCTGCTGCTCGACCACGTCCTGGGCGCCACCGCGCACCAGCCGGGACGACCGGCGGTCACCGGGACCCTCACCGTCCGTTACGAAGCGGGCACCCCGCTCGGCCCGCTGCACGCCGAGGCGCGCGTCGACCGCGTGGAGGGATCCAAGACCTTCGCCGTGGGACACCTCGGCACCGCGGCCGGCGTGACCGTTCGCGCGCACGGGGTGTTCTTCCATCCCGACCCAGAGCGCCCGCTGAACGATCAATCGACTCGTCACCACGTCGGAAAGGGCCCATCCCGTGCCTCCTAGCCTCGTCGCACCGCGGCTGTCGGACCAACGGACGTTGACGGCCAAGCAAGCCGCACGTCGCAGGCGCATCGTCGCCGCGGCCACCCGCCTGGCCGCGCGCGGCTACAATCATTGCCACATGCGCGCGGTCGCGGCGGCCGCAGGCGTCGCCGCGAGCACCGTCTATCTGCACTTTCCCTCCAAGGACGACCTCTTGCTGGCGTGTCTGCGCCAATGGCTGTGCGACGTCGAGATGGCGCCCTCGCCACACGGAATCGACCGCGCTCCCCACGCAGGTCTTTTGGCCGTGGCGGCACGACTCATGGGTGCACTCGCCCAGGTCCCGAGGCTCTCCGACGCCATGGTCCGGCCCTACCTGTACGCGTGCGGCGGGGCGGCCGAAGGAGCCGACGCGGTGCGCGGCCAGGTGATCCGGATGTTCCTGGACGGGATGGGCGTGGATCACGCCGAGACGTACCGTCCGCTCGCGGAACTGTTCACCGACGTCTGCATGACGAACGTCCCCGCGATCGCGCAGCGACGGACATCGGTCGACCAGCTGATGCTGCGCCTCGCCCGCGCGACGGCCGTCATCGCCGACGTCGACACCCACCGCCTCCCGGCGACCAACACCGGTCGGCCCACGCCGTTGTCGTGAGCCGTCCGGACGCCGTTGCACGCCAGGCCAACTCGCGGATCGCGCGTACCCGTCGCCCGTCAGCGTCGGGAACGTCATAGGTCATCGCCGGCGCCCAGTCCGTTCGCCGTGGGTGCGACCTCGTCGAGCGCGGCGAGTTGTTCTGGGCTGAAGTGGATCTCGCCGGCAGCCACGTTCTGCTCCAGGTGCGCCACCGACGTCGTTCCGGCGATCAGGAGGACGTTGGGAGACCTCGCCAGCAGCCACGCCAGTCCGATCTGCGCGCCGGTCACCCCCAGTTCGCGCGCGATTCGTCGAACCACGGTGTCGTCGGCGACCTTGGGGACGCCGGGCAACGCCGACCCGAGCGGGAAGTACGGAACCCAGGCGATGCCTCGCTCGGCGCAGAAGGCCAGTTCGTCGTCGTGGACGCGATCGAGCACGTTGTAGACGTTCTGCACACACACGATACCGGCGGGAAGCGCACGCCTCACCGTCGCCAGGTTCACGTTGCTGATCCCGATGGCACCGATCTTGCCCTCGTCGCGCAGCGCGATCATCTCGGCGAGTTGGTCGTCGATGGCGACGACCTGGTCGCCCTCGGCGATCAGTCCGGGTCCCATGTCTGCGCGGCGCAGGTTGACCACGGGGATCCGTTCCAGACCGAGGCCGTTCAGGTCCAGTTCGACGGCGGCGCGCAGATCGGCCGGGCGCTGCGCCAGCGACAGCCGCTCGGCTCCGGTCGAGGATCGCGCTCCGACCTTGCTGACGATCACCAGAGCTGCAAGGGGTTGCCAGCGACCTCGATGCTGCGCCCGGTCGATGGCGCGCCAACATCGTCGGCGCGTAGATCCGTGTCGGTCCCCGCTCCAGGCCGACTGGTGGCGCCTTCTTGTTCACCACGAGTCAAACCATCGCCGGGTTCGCCACGTGTCCATACCGTCCCAGCGTGACCTCCCCTGCCTTCACCCGGCGCCGCGCGCTGCAACTCCTCGGCCTGGCGGGCCTCGGCGCTGCCGTCGCACCCGGCCTGGCCGCCTGCGGCTCCAGCGGCAGTACCTCCGCGCTGCCTTCGACGGCGCCGACGAGCGGACGTTTCGAGGGCGTGACGCTGAAGCTGCTCGTCAACCAGCCCCATGTGACGTCCTTCCGCGACGTCCTCGCACCGAAGTGGGAGGAAGCCACCGGCGGGACGCTCGAGGTGACGGCGAGCCCGTACGACCAGCTCACCAGCAAGCAGATCCTCGACGTGCAAAGCGGCACGAACGAATTCGACGTCTTCGACTACTTCTACTTCGGCCTCGGCGACCTGGTCGACGCCGGCGCGCTCACCGACCTCACCGAGTGGATCGGCGCCAACGACAAGGCAATCGGTACGTCGGGCTATCTGAAGTCGATCTACGATCCCTACACCCTGCTCGACGGCAAGCGTTACGGGCTGCCCTACGACGGCGACGTCCACATCCTGTTCTACAACGCCGAACTGCTCGACACGTATCGGCTCACCCCACCGAGGACCTGGGACGACTACGACGAGATCGCCGCCAAGATCACCACCGACGCCAAGGGCAGCGCCTACGGCGCGATCGTCTCCGGCCAGCAGGTCCCGATGATTCTCGGCTGCTCGTACGTCAATCGGCTCACCGGCTACGGCGGCAACCTCGTCGATGCCGACGGCAAGCCGCAACTCACCTCCGACGCCTCCAAGGCCGCGCTGCAGCACCTCGTGAAGGTCAACCCCGTCGCCCTGCCCACCCCGTTGCAGGTCGGCTTCGACCAAGCAAACACCGCCTTCCTCACCGGGCAAGGCGCCCTCCTCGACACCTGGACCGACATGGCCCTGCGTGCCGAGGACCCCACCGCCTCCAAGATCGCCGGCAAGTGGGGTGCGGTATCGCTGCCCGTCGGCGGCACGAACACCACGCCGCGCACCGCACTCGACGCCGGGTTCGGCCTCGGGATCTCACCGGGTACCAAGAATCAGGACGCCGCCGCGGCGTTCATCGCCTGGGCCACCGCCGCCCCACAGAACCTCCTCGTCTCGTCCACCGCCGGCGCCGGCATCGACCCCGCGCGCGGTGAGGTGCTCGAGTCGCCCGGCTACGCCAAGGTCGTCACCAAGGCCATCGAGCCGATTCGGGATGGCCTCAACGGTGACCCCCTGGTCTGGCCGAAAGCGGCCGGGTCACCCAAGCTCTTGCAAGACCTCGTCGATCAGCTCGCGCTCGCCATAGACGGCACCCAAACCGTCGATCAGTCGCTCGAGAACGCCCAGAACGCCTGGAACAAAGCCCTCACGTGATCCGCCGCGTCCCGCTGTGGCTGGCAGGTCCGGCCATCGCCGGGCTGGCGCTGTTCCTCGTCTACCCGACGGCGTACCTGCTCGCGCTCGCCCTCACGAAGTCCTCACTGGCCCAACCACTGTCCCGCTTCACCGGTTTCGACAACGTCGCGACGGCATTCGCCTCTCCGGCCTTCACCCCGTCGCTGTGGAAGTCGACGCTGTTCGCCGTCATCGTTGCCGTGCTCACCACCCTGCTCGGACTGGCACTGGCACTCCTACTGCGCCGTCGTGGCGGTGGGTTCGGGGTTCTCGGAGCGCTGTTCCTGCTGCCGTTGGTCACCGCGCCGGTCCTCGTGGGCATCGCCTGGAAGCTGCTGCTCTCCCCCGTCGGCGGCGGACTGGCCGGACTGTTCGACACCGTTGGACTGCAGGGGTTCAACCCGCTGGGCTCCGGAATCGGCGCCTTCACGGTGCTGCTGCTCATCCACGTCTGGCAGTGGACGCCGTTCGCCGCCCTGATCGCCTTCGCCGCGCTCGGCGTCGTCCGGCAGGAACTGCTGGAGTCGGCCCGGATCGACGGCGCCAACCCATGGCGGACGTTCACCACCGTCACCTGGCCCGCCATCGCGCCAACGATGTGGGCGGTCGCCGTCCTCGAACTCGTCATCGGTTACAAGGTGTTCGACTCGATCGTCGTGATCACCGCCGGCGGACCGGGCTTCTCCACGGCATTGTCTCCCTACGTCGTCTATCAGACCGGTCTGCGGGGCAGCTTCGACATGGGTACCGCCGCCGCGCAGACGCTGGTGTTCGCGTTCGTCGTCGGTACCGTCGCCACCGTCGTCACCGCCCTGCGGGCGCGAGCGGTGAAGGCCGACACGTGAGGACCCGCGTCGTGCTCGGCTTCGCCGCGGTGCTCGCACTCATTCCGATTGGCTATCTGCTGTCGCTGGCGCTGCGCCCCCAGGACGACGTGCTCAACGCGAGCTTGTTCCCGACGGAGTTGACGTTGTCGAACTTCGTCAAGGTCTTCGACACCATCGAGTTGTCGACGATGTTGCAGAACTCCTGGGTCTCGGCAGTCGGCGCGGCCGTTCTCGCCGTGGTGATCGCCGCGCCCGCAGCGTATTTCACGGCCCGGCACGTCAGGGGTGAGCGACTGCTGACCGTGCTGCTGGCCAGCTACTGCGCCCCGCCGATCGTTGCGGTGATTCCCCTGTTCTTCCTGTTGCGCTACGTCGGGCTGACCAACGACGTCGGCGGGCTGATCGTCGTCAACGGCATCGCGAACGTGCCGGTGGCGGCATGGCTGCTCGACGGCTTCGTCCGCCGCATCCCGATCGAGATCGACGAGGCCGCCGTCATCGACGGCCTCTCCGTCGCCGCGACGTTCCGCAAGGTGGTGCTGCCGCTGCTGTGGCCGGGCATCGTCGCTGCCCTGCTCGTCGTGTTCTTCCTGTCCTACAACGACTTCCTGTTCGCCGTCTACCTCGCCGTGACGAAGGAGAGCCAGACCTTGACCGTCGGCCTGTCCCTGTTCCAGGGTGACCGCAACGTCCAATTCGGCCAACAGGCCGCCGCGGGACTGCTGGGTGTCGCACCGGTCTACGTGCTCGCGCTCGCCGCGCAGCGCTACCTCGTCGGCGGTCTCACCACCGGAGCGACGAAGTGAGCGCCGTCGAGCTGGCAGGCATCACGAAGCGCTACGGCGCCAACGCGGTCGTCGACGACCTCACTCTGAGCCTGCCCGAAGGCTCACTGACGGTGCTCGTCGGCCCGTCGGGGTGCGGTAAGTCGACGACGCTGAGGATCGTCGCGGGGCTGGAGCAGGCTGACGCCGGCACCGTGTCCATCGGCGGCAAGGACGTCAGCAGGTCCTCACCGCGGGAACGGGACGTCGCGATGGTGTTTCAGAACTACGCCCTGTACCCACATCTCACCGTCGTGCGAAACATCGCGTTCCCGCTGCTGAACTCCGGCGTGGCCAAGTCCGACGCCGTGACACGTGCTCGGGAGGCGGCGGAACGGGTCGGCATCACCGCGCTACTGGACCGCAAACCGAGGCAGCTGTCGGGCGGTCAACAGCAGCGGGTCGCGATCGCGCGAGCGCTGGTACGGACACCGTCGGTATTCCTGTTCGACGAGCCGCTGTCGAACCTCGACGCGAAGTTGCGAGTCGAACTCCGTTCGGAAATCCGCCGTTTGCAACAGGACTCGGGTATCACCGCGCTGTACGTCACGCACGACCAGGAGGAGGCGATGACGATCGCCGATCAGCTCGTCGTCCTGAACTCCGGCCGCGTGGCCCAGATCGGAACGCCCGAGGAACTGTACCGGCGTCCGGCCAACACCTTCGTGGCCGGGTTCATCGGCTCGCCGAGTGCGAACCTCCTCACCGGCACGCTGCGCAACGGTGTGTTCACGGCGGACGGGGTGCGGTTCGCCCTCGCGGGCTCGCACGGTGACGTGACACTCGGCGTGCGACCGGAGGACCTGATCGTCACACCGCTCGACACCGGCGACGGCGTCGTCGAACTGGTCGAGCTGCTCGGTCCGCGATACGCGCTGATCGTCGGGGTCGGCGGACACCGATTGACCGCGGTGGTCGAAGCCGCGACGGTCGCGGGATGGGGCAGGACGCCGGCTCCGGGCGACACCGTGGCCATCGACATCCGGCACGACCATGCGCACCTGTTCGACGGTTCCGGGACGCGGATCGCGTGATCACCCGGGGGCGCGTCGCCCGCTACGACCGATTCTCGCGTCGACGAGCAGCGCACGACGGAGATCGCGTTCCCGCGTCCCCTCCGCGATCTGCGCGAGGACGGGTGAGAAGTGGTCGCGTGCGCGCCGCAGACGATTCTCGGGCAGGGTTTCGGTCACGATGACGGATCGAACCGCGAGCAGCCGGGTCGTACCCGGCTTCGACTCTCACAGAAAAGAACTCGGGCCTCGTCGACGCGCTGCTCCTAGAGTGGCGCGATGCCACGTACCCCTTGGACGAATACGCAGACAGACGACGCGCATTGGGATGCCGCGGCCAACGAACTGGGCCGCAGGCTCGCCGTCGACGCCCTCCAGCGTGATCGCGCCAACGTCCAACCCGAGGAGGAACTCAAACTCCTCAAGGAATCCGGCCTACCCAACCTGCTCATTCCGACCGAGTTCGGCGGCCACGGCGGTCACTGGTCGACGGGTCTGCGCGCCGTCCGCATCCTCGCCCGCCATGACGCGTCGATCGCCCAGCTCCTCGGCTACCACTACGCCAACGTCGCGAGCATCGTCTTCTTCGGCGACGCGTCGCGATGGGAGCACTGGTTCACGGCCTCGGCGCGCGGGGACTGGCTGTGGGGTGATGCGGTGAACCCCGTCGACCCGGACCTGGTCCTCACGCCCGACGGCGACGGTTACCGGCTCAACGGCCGCAAGCGCTTCGCCACCGGCGCATCGACTGGCGACGTCACGCTGGTGATGGCGAGCGACGGTACCCGGGTGCTGGCGCACGTGGTCGACCACGGTCGCGACGGCGTCGAGTTCACCGGCGACTGGGATGCGCTGGGCCAACGGCTGTCGGCAAGCGGCAGCGTCGAGTATCACGACGTTCGCGTCGAACCTGGCGACGTCCTCGGCGAGGTCGGCGAGGAGCCGTACTCGACGCTCGTCACACCCGCCGTACAACTCGGCTTCGCGAATCTCTATCTCGGCATCGCCGAGGGTGCGTTGCAGCGGGCGCGGGACCTGACGCTGAACCGCCGCGGCGCCTGGCTGCTCAGCAGCGCCGAACACTACTCGCGAGACCCCTTCGTGCAGCGTGCCTTCGGCGAACTGTTGGCCCGCACTGCGGCGGTGGAGGCGCTCGCCGACAAGTGGGGGCCGCTGTTCGACGCCGTCATCGCCCGCGGTGCCGACGTCACCGCAGAAGACCGTGCCGAGGTCGAGATCGGCATCGCGAAGCTGAAGATCGTCGCCTCCGAGACCGGGCTCGAAGTCGCCCAGCGCGTGTTCGAGGTCACCGGCGCCAGTTCGGCGCGCAGTGAGGTCGGGCTCGACATCTACTGGCGCAACGTCCGCACCCACTCGCTGCACGACCCCGTCGACTACAAGAAGTTAGAAGTCGGCGCGAACTACCTGACCGGTGACGTGCAGCCGATCACGCTCTATACCTAGCGGTCTCGACGACAGCCCCTGGCATCCGAGCCGGCGTAGGCGCCTCCCAGCTCGGCGATGGCGCCCAGCCTGCTTCACACCGATGGTTGACGTGGCCCCCAGGGAGGGCCACCATGACTCCCGTGCGCTATGTCGTTACCGGCGGTACCGGGTTCATTGGTCGCCGGGTGATCACGCGGCTGCTCGCCACGCCCGACGCCGAGGTGTGGGTGCTGGTGCGCCGGGGGTCGCTCGGCCGGTTCGAGCAGCTGGCCGTCGACTGGGGTCCGCGGGTCCGGCCGCTGGTCGGTGACCTGACCGCCCCGGACCTGGGGCTGTCCGAGGGCGACGTCGACGGCACCCGCGCGGTGGCCGAGTTCGCCACGCGGCGGGACGCCACGCTGCACCACGTCTCCTCGATCGCGGTCGCCGGCGACTACGACGGCATCTACACCGAAGACGACTTCGACGTCGGCCAGGACCTGCCCACGCCCTACCACCAGACCAAGTTCGAGGCCGAGCGCGTGGTGCGCTCCACCCCCGGGTTGCGGTACCGCGTCTACCGGCCCGCCGTCGTCGTCGGCGACTCCCGGACCGGCGAGATGGACAAGATCGACGGGCCCTACTACTTCTTTCCCGTGCTCGCCCGCCCCGGTGCCACCTCCCCACGCGCGCGCATCATTCCCATCACTCCAGACGGTCAAGATCGTCGAGCCTGCAGCGGTCGCAGGAGGAGCCCGTGCTGGGCAACCGAGGCGACCGGGCGTCGATCCGCGTCGAAGATCGTGCCGCGGGCGAAACCGCTGTGCGCACCGCTGTATGGTGAATCCTGCACGTAGAGGAGCCATTGCGGCGCACGCACGTCCGCGTGGAACCACAGGGCGTGGTCGACGCTGGTAACCGGCCATTCCGTGGGATCACCCAGCTCGCCCCGGGCCTTGGCGATCACCGGCAGCAGCGATCGATCCGAGGCGAACGCGAGGATCGCCCGATGCGCGTTCTGGTCGGCGGTCCCGGGATCATCGGCACGAAACCAGAAACACCGCGCTCCGGTTGATTCCGCCGACAGGACATGGTCGTCGACGTAGCGGATGTCCAAGGGGCGCGACGCGGTGCGCCAGTCCGCCCGGGTCGGAAGTTTGATTCCGTCCGCGGGCAGACCCAGTCTGCGGCGCTCGTCAAGGGACGGAAGACCGTCGGGATCGGGAACACGTGGAGCTGGTACATGCACCGCCTGGTCCTCGTCGACGGCGGGCGTCGCGAAGATCAGTTGGACCGTGGCCAATTCCCGGCCGTCCTGGGTGACGCTCACCGCGCGTACCGACAGCGATCGTCCGTCGCGAACCGCGATCACCCGGTAACGCAAACCGCGACCCGCGACGCCGGTCCTCAGGAAGTAGGCGTGCAGCGAGCACACGGCACGGTGGTCGCCCACCGTTGCCGCGGCCGACAGGACGGCCTGCCCGACCAGGTGGCCGCCAAAGACGCGCTGGTCGAATCCGTCGATGGGGCGGCCCTCGAAGCACGCTCCGTCCCCGTCAACCGGCAGCACACTCAGACGTGCGATCAGCGGTGACCGATTGATCTGCCCAACACACGAGCTGTCATCCCCCTCACGCGCCCTTTCACTCCGTCTACCTCGAACTCCCATAGACAGCACTCTATAGAGTATGTAGGGTTGACGACAGCGGCAGCGTCGACGTGATCCAGCCATCACCCCGCTTCCGGTGCGAATCAGAGTCAGAGTTGCCCTGTTCAGGAGTTGAAACCGATGAGTTCATCAGTGTCCACGCGACCGTTTGCCGAGTCGTTGATCAACCCGCCGACCGTCGCCATCGTCGGCGCCTCCAACGACCCCCGTAAGACGACGGCCCGTCCACAACAGTTCCTGTCGCAGGCCGGATTTCAGGGCACGGCGTACTTCATCAACCCCTCCCGGGACACCGTGCAGGGCGAAAAGGCGTGGCCGAGCCTGACCTCCCTACCGGAGGTCCCCGATCACGTCTACATCATGACCGGCGCGGAGGCTGCCATCGAAGCGGTGCGCGAGTGCGCTCGGCTGGGCGTCCCGGTGGCCACCGTGCTGTCCTCGGGATTCGCCGAGGAGGGTCCGGTCGGGCAGGAACGGGAAGATCGACTACGTGCTGCGGCGGCCGAAGGACCGACGCGGGTGATCGGGCCGAGCAGCCTGGGCGTCGTGAATCCCCGTACCGGTGTAATGCTCACCGGCAACGCCGCTTTCGGCGAACCCGACATTCCGACCGGCGGCATCTTCGTCGCGTCCCAGTCCGGTAGCGTCATCGGCTCTCTCGTCAGCCGAGCCCGCGGCCGCGGTATCGGTTTCGCAGGGCTGGTGTCGACCGGCGGCGAAGCGGATCTGTCCCTGGGCGCGCTGTGCACGGCGATGCTCTCCGATCCCGGAGTCACCTCGTTCGCGCTGTTCCTCGAATCACTGCGGCACTCCCAGGATCTTGCGACGTTCGCCCGCGCCGCGGCCGAGGCAGGGAAACCAGTCGCGGTGTACAAACTGGGTCGCTCTGATGAGGCCGCCGCGCTGTCGGTGTCCCATACCGGCGCGCTGGCCGGCGAGGACAGTGAGTCCGAAGCATTCTTTCGGTCCTGCGGGTTCGCCCGGGTTTACAACTTCGAATCTCTCGTCGAGGCACCGGCGCTGCTCGAGTGCATCCCGACGTCCTCGACCCCTCGCCCGCGGGTCGGCGTGGTCACCACCACCGGCGGAGGGGCGGCGATCATGGTCGACCAGCTTGCCCTGCGGGGCATGACGATCGCCGGCCCCAGCGAGCAGCTGGTCGCCGACATGGCCGCGGCCAGCGTGGACATCCCGCACAGCTTGATCGCCGATCTCGGCCTGGCCGGAGCGCGTCACGACATCGTGACCAGCGCGCTGACCTTGATGCAAGACAGCGGCGAGTTCGACGTCATCGTGTTCGTCATCGGATCCTCCGCCAGGCTCAATCCTGAATTGGCCGTTCAGGCGATCTCCGAACGGGGCACTCACGGAATTCCGATCGTGGCATTCGCACTACCCGAGGCCCCCGCAGCCGCAGAGCTGCTCAACCGCTCCGGTGTGCCCGCGTTCCGGACGCCGGAGTCCTGTGCCGACGTCGTGGCAGCCGCATTCGCACGCCAGGACGCGACCATCACCGATGGTGCGCAGTGGGCAACGCTGGCCAGCGCACCGGCCCGCGTCCTCGACGAGAAAGCCTCGGCAGAACTGCTGGGCGCTCTCGGCGTGCCGTTCCCGGCGTCGGCCACCGTGGACGTCGACGCGTCCGACAGCACCGTGTCGGTGCCGTTCCCCGTCGTCGTGAAGGTGCTCTCCGATCAGCTCCCGCACAAGAGCGACGTGGGTGGCGTGGTGCTCGGAGTGACCGACGAAACCGGCGTGGGTGCAGCGATCGACTCCATCGTCGAGAGCGTCCGCACACATGCCCCCGAGGTGCCGGTGGAGCGGGTGCTCGTCCAGCAGATGGCAGCCAAGGGGCTCGCCGAGGCACTGGTCGGCTACCGGGTGAGCCCGGACGTCGGCCCGATGGTCGTGCTGTCCACCGGCGGTGTGCTTGCCGAACTCTTCGCGGACATCTCCGTGCGGTTGGCGCCAGTAGACCTGGCCACTGCCCAGGAAATGATCACCGAGGTCAAGGGCCTGTCCGTCATCACCGGTTACCGCGGCCTGCCTGCGGGTGACACGACCGCGTTGGCTGCGATGATCGTCGCCATGTCGCAGCTCGCCGTCAGCCATCCTCAGGTACTCGAAGCCGAAGTGAACCCGGTCTCGGTGCAGGCCGACGGATCTGGGGTGCTCGCTCTGGATGCGTTGGTACGTATCGCAGCCTCGGCATCCGACGTGAGCACACACCCCACCGCGGAAACCGTGCTGACCAGTCACTAGCCAAGTGCCGGCTGCCATCTGCCAGACGGCCGAACTGCCGAGGGACGGATCATCGTCCCTCGGCAGTTCGCTTCTCACGAGTGCTGATCAACGCGTGCGGCACCTTGGTGCCCCGGATGGCAGAACGACACCTCGACCGCAATCAAGGTGTCGTTCAGCGTCCTTGGTGAAGGGCGAACAGCTCGGTAGAAGGCCCCTTCGACTATCCGCGTCCCAGGAACACCGCCATGTCCCCGCGGCGGAATCCGCCCCCGGTCACAGCAGCCAGTTCGTCGAGCTTGGTGCCCAGACTGGGCGCGTGAGCCCGCACCCAGGGTGTGAGACCGCCGATGTGTGCGGGAAAGCCGTAGGCGAGGGTCAGCATCAGGTCGACGTCCCCGGGCCGCTCAGCAATACCCTCCGCCAGCACCAGCGCTGCCTCGTTGACCATCGCCAAAACGGCACGCTCGGCAATATCGGTGTCCGTGAAGGGCTTTCGCTCGATACCCTTACGTCGGGCCGAAGCGAGAATCAGCTCCTCGACATCTGGGTCGACGGTCGGGGTGCGAGAGCCGGGCTCATAACGGTACCAACCGGCTCCCGCCTTCTGCCCCAGCCTGCCTTGCTCGCACAGAGTGTCGGCGACGTCGGGGTAGCGATCCCGCGGATCACGATGCGCGGCAGTGGCTTGCCGCATCCGCCACGCGATGTCCAGACCGGACATGTCCGATACGGCGAAGGGACCCATGGCGAACCCGAAACCCACCAATGCGCGGTCGATCTCGTGCGGCAGGGCGCCCTCCTCCAGCATCAGCTCACATTGCCGACGGTAGGCGTTGTAGATCCGGTTACCGATGAATCCGTCGCACACCCGGGCCACGATCGGCAGCTTGTCGAGGATCCGTGCCGCAGTGAGTGCCGTATCGAGGGCGGCCGCGCCGGTATGTGTTCCTCGCACCACTTCCAGAACGGCCGTGCGGTGGGCGGGGCTGAAGAAGTGCATGCCGACCAATCGACCAGGATCGTCCAGCGCCCCCGCCAGTACGTCGACGTCGAGATAGGACGTGTTGGTCGCCAGGACGGTGTCGGGTTCGATGGCGTGCTGGAGACGCGTCAGGAGTTCGGTCTTCACCGCGGCGTCCTCGAAGACCGCTTCGATCACCAGATCGCAGTCGGCGAGATCGCCGATCGCCGCACCGCAACTGAGCAACCCCGCCTGCCGTTGCCCGTCGTCGGTGCTGAGGCGGCCGCTCTGGACCATTCGCCCGACGTCGTCGGTCAACCGCCGCGCGGCACCCGCGGCAGCATCGGCATTCTGGTCGAGCAGCACCACCGCGACACCATGCTCGATGAAGGCGCGCGCAATCCCCGAGCCCATGGTGCCTGCCCCGATCACACCGACCCGCTGCACCGATCGTGCCGCACCGGGGCGGTTGGCCTTGGCGGCCGCGCGCCGCGCGAAGAACAGGTGCCGCAGCGCAGCGGCTTCGTCTCCCAGCCGCAACCGGGTGAACTCGCGGCGCTCGAAGTCCAGAGCCGCCGCGGGCCCGAGGGCCATCCCGTTGAGGACGGCGGCCACTGCCGCGCCGTATTGGGGACGGCCGCGGCCGCGGGACAGAACCGTGAGCGCCGCGCTGGTCACCTTGGCCTGATCCTCGTCCAGGACCGGTTCATTGCGCAGGACGCGCTTGCCGGTCATTGCGGCAGCGTGGGCGACGGCTGCGGCACGCAACGGTTCGGTGGTGACGGCGTCGACCAGGCCGCCCGCTTCGGTGACTCGGCGACGATCGCCAGAAGTGATGAGTTTCAGCGTCGCGGCGGGTCCGATGAGCCGAAGCGGGCGTTGAGTGCCACCGGCACCGGGAATCATGCCCAGCGTGATCTCCGGGAGGCCGATGACCGAACCATACGCGGCGACACGCGCGTCACATCCCAACGCGAGTTCGAGTCCACCGCCCAGTGTGGCGCCGCTGATCGCGGCGACCACCGGTTTGGGACAATCTTCGATGGTCGAAATCACCTCTGGCAGAGTTGGTCGAGGTAGCTCGCCGCCGAACTCACGCAGATCGGATCCCGAGATGAAGTTGGTGCCGGCGCCGATCAGGACGATGGCGCGGACGTCATCGTCGGCACCGGCCCGGCGGATCCCGTCGAGGAGGCCGGTACGGACCGCTGCCGAGCTGGCGTTGACCGGCGGATTGTCGATGACCAGGACCGCCACCCCATCGTCGACGTGATAGTCGACGACATCGGCGTCCCACTCGCCGGCGACGGTCATCGGCTCGGCGCCTCGGCCACGGTGGCGCGCTGGCTGAATCGCCTGCCGAAGATCTCCTCGGCGATACGGTTCTTCAAGATCTCCACCGACCCGCCGGCGATCATCCAGCCGCGGGTGCGGCGCATGCAGTACTCCACCAGGGACTCACAGCTGTAGCCCAGGGCGCCCATCGCCTGCATCGCCTCGTTGGCCGCAAAGAACCCGGCCTCGTTGGCGGCGAGCTTGGCCACCGATGTCTCGTACGCCGACGGCAGTCCGGCTTCGGCATTGCGCACAGCGCGGTCGAGCAGCAGGCTGGCGGCATCGAGCTTGACCGCGATATCGGCGAACTTCCATTGCAGGCCCTGGAACTCACTGAGAGTACGTCCGAATTGCGTGCGCTGACTGACGTGATCACGCGCCAAGGTGAACGCCAACTGCCCCAGCGCCAATGCGCGGGATGCATTGCCGATACGCTCGACGTTGAAGCCCGACATCTGCTTCTTGAATCCACCGGGACCCAGCAGGACGTTTTCCCTCGGAATCCAACAGTCGTCGAAATACAGCTGTGCCCACTGCTCCCCGCTCATGTAGGACGACGGAGCACCGAAGGTCAGGCCGGGGGTGCCGCGTTCGACGAGGACCGATCCGATGTTGCCGGTCCCCGGTCCGAAACGGACGTAGATGAGAAACAGGGTGGCATCGACGCTGTGGGTTCCCCAGATCTTGGTGCCGTTGATACGGAACCCGTCGCCATCCGCCGTGGCCGACGTGGTGAGTTCGGTAGCCGCAGAACCGGCTTCGGGCTCGCTCATACCCAGACCGATCAACGTCCGGCCGGCCAACAGATCGGGCAGGTACTTCTGCTTCTGTTCCGGGGTTCCGAACTCGGCAAAGGTGCGAATGGCACCGAAGTTGCCGGCCTGCAGGATATCGGCGCTCTTGGGGCAGACCATGGCGATCTCCCGGATGGCTGCCACGGCGTCCGCGAGAGTGGCGCCCTGGCCGCCATCGCTCTCGGCGATGGTCAGGCCAAGCAGTCCCTGCGCACCGAGCAACTGAGCGACGTCCCACGCATAATGCGGGTCGTGAGCGCGCCGGAGCGCATCGTCGGCGAGATGGCGCTTGGCGAACCCACGCACGGTTTCGGCCAGCGATTCGGTATCGGTCATGGTGGGTGCAGACATGATGAATCCTTCGGTCAGTGCCAATCGGGTCGGTACGCCGCTTCGCGCGCGCTTTCGGTAGGTGGCGGTCAGCCCATGTAGCCGAACGCCTCCTTCCACCACTGTTCGTCGCGCGCGGCGAACTCGTTGAACTGTTCCTCGGTGAACAGGTGGAACTGCGGTGAATCAGCCTTGGGCAGTTGGTATTTACCCGACTTGACCGGCTCGATGTCCGTTCGGGCCGGCACGAACCCCTGGGCGGCCGCGAATCGCTGCCCGGCCTTGGACATCGTCCAATTCATGAACACCTTTGCCGCAGGGTTTGCCACACCGTTGGCTGTCATACCCATCAGATTTTCCGAGGCCGACACGCCTTGTTCTGGGACGACCAGCGTGATGGGGGCGCCGGCCAACTCCGCAGCGAACGCATTGTTGAAACTGAGCGAGGCGATCGCGATCTCGCCGCGGGCGAGCGAGTCGACCTCGGTCGAGGTGGAATCGAAGATGCGCGGGTCCTGGCGCCCCTGGGCGACGAGGAAATCACGGCCCAGCGTTTCGATCTGGAAGTGAGCCAACGCGTTCAGCGTGCCACCAGTGGTGATGGCGACCACTCCGAGCTTGCCGAAGTACTTGGGATCGACGAGATCGTGCCAGCCGGTGGGTTGGTCGCTCTCGATGACGGCGTTGTTGAAGCCCATCGCGTTGACGAAGTAGTAACAGTTCAAGTAGGTGTCTCGCACCCCGGTGCGCTGCTCGCGCAGCAGCGCATCGAACGGTGTCTCATAGGGGGCATACACGCCTTGCGCGGCCAGTTCGCGTGCGGCGCGGGGGTCCGTGAGCCGCACGATGTCAGCGCTGAGCTTGTTGGCGCCGTGCTCGGACAGCACCCGTTCGGCCAGTTTGTTGGTGGGCAGCCGGGTCAGGTTGACATCCAAACCGGTCTCGGCGTGAAACCTTGCCGCAGTGAGGTCTTCGGCTTCCTTGCCCGTGCCGGAGTACAGGTTGACGACCTTCCCCTTGGCCGCTTCCCAGAGCGCCTCGTCGGCGATGAGTTCACCATCGATCCGCAAGCCGTCGGACGTGTCGACCTGGGCAGGCGGCAAGAGTTCGGCGGCTTGTTCGTCCTTGCCGCCTCCCGGCTTCCCGCAGGCGCTGACCACCAGCACCAACGTGACCAGTGCGGCAAGTGCCGTGATGAGGGTGTGCCGACCGGACCGCTTCTCGGCCGAAGAGTGTGTGCGCATGGTTGCCCCTTCTGGCGACTGTGCGTTACGCGGGCGGGGTGACACGTCCTCAGCCATGACCGGCACCGCCGGAGGCACCGATCTTGCGGGGCAGATAGCTGAGAACGAACATGATGGCGCAGTAGATGAGTGCCATTGCCGATGCCTCGCGCAGCGCGCCGCCGTTCTCGAACTGGTCGTAGATGGCGATGGAGAGAATCCGGGTGTCTGAGGTGTAGAGGAACAGCGGCACGGTCAGCTCTCGCATGCTGAGCATCAGCAGCATCAGGAACGTGGAAGAAACCGCCACTCGCAGGAGCGGAACCGTGATGACGCCGATGGCCCGACTACGTCGCGCCCCGAGCAGGACAGCGCTGTCCTCCAGATCCCGGTCGGTGGCCTGGATGGCCGCGGCGATGCCGCGAAAACCCTGGGGCATCTGCACGGCGATGAACCCGATGATCAGTACCCACAGCGTGCCGTACACCGGCACCGGCATGATCAACCACGTCCACAACAACCCGATACCCAGCACGATTGCGGGGATGGCCAGCGGCACCATCGAGAGTGCTTCGAGCAGGCCCCGCGCATAGGAGTTGGTGCGGTAGACGACGTAGCCGACGACGAATGCCAGCAGGGTCCCGCCGGTGGCCGCGGCAACCGAAACGATCACGCTGTTGGTGGCCGCCGTGGTGAACAAGTCGGAGCTGAACACCTGTGTGAACGAGGTGATGTCCAGCGCACCGGGTTCGGCCAGACTGCTGAATGAGGACATGTACGGTGAGGTACGGATCGCCGAGAGTGCCAGCGCCGAAAGCGGCAGGACGATCGCAAGCACGAAGTAGATCAGCGCAGCGATCAGCGCCGGCGTACGCAGTCGTCCCAAATCGAGGGTGCGCGCCTTGATGCCTTTGCCCGAGACCGTCGTATAGGACCGCTTGGACAAGATTCGGCGTTGCACCAAGGTGATCGCGATGACGGCGACGACCAGCACGACGGCGACCACCGAGGCTTCGTTGCCGCGCGAGGGCGAGGCATTCATCAATCGATAGATGAATGTCGGCAGGGTGTCGATGCGTCCCGCGGTGGCCAGCACCTGGGAGACCGGGAAGTTCTCCAGGATCAGGATGAACATCAGCAGCCCGGACCCCAGAATTGCGGGCATCGCCAACGGGGTGCTCACCGAGATGACGGTGCGCCATGGAGAGGCGCCGTGCACATTGGAAGCGTCTTCCAGATCGGGGTTCATCAGCGACATCGAGCCATGGATCAAGAGAAACGCATATGGCGCGTAGTACATCGCGAACACCAGGATGACCCCGGCATAGGAGTACGTGTTGACCGGTCCGCTCGTGCCGAGGTCACGAAAACCGACGTTGATCAGCCCGGCGCCAGGGCTCCCCAGAATCGACCAAGCCAGCGCACCCACGTAGGAGGGTAGAAACAACGGCATCAGACCGATCAGGAAGACGAAACCCTTGCACCGCACGTTGGTTCGGGCCGTGATGAATGCCAGGAACCCGCCGATGCCCAAGGCCAGGGCTGTCGCGGCGGCGGCGATGAACAACGAGTTCGCGGTGGCCGACAGAACACCGTTCTCGACCAGGACGTGCAGATTGTCCAGGGTGAGGTCGAAAGAGATGCTGCCTGGGCGCGGCACGTCGGTGCTGAATGCGGCAAGCAGGACGAAGCCTGCAGGCACCAGGATCAAGAAGCCCACGATGAACAGCAGAGGCAGGCTGATCGTCCGGGGGCGCCAGCCGATTCCGAGCCGACGTTGGGGCGCCGGAGGAGCGGAGGGCGGATCGACGGTCAGAGTGGTGGTCATGCCGCCACCAGATCGTTGGCCGCGGATGCGTTGTCGGGCAGCACTTTGACGCAGTCGGGGTCGATCGCGACGGAGACGCGAGCGCCGGCGCCTAGCGTGCCGGCAGTCGGCGGAGCGCAAACGGCATCGAGGGTCACGCCGCCGTCGGTGAGGACCTTGCAGCGAATGGTCGCCCCTTGGAAGACGGCGACCAGTATCTCACCGGTGAGGATGTTGACCTCCGGAACATCGGACCGGCCGGTTCCGTGACGTGCCAATCGGACCGCGATGTCCTCGGGCCGGATGCAGACACTGGCCGACGAGGGCGGCACGGGATGGCTGCTCGACAGTACGGTGCTGGTGCCGTCGAGTTCCAGGGCGCGCGAGGTCGATCCGGCGGTCACGGGGAAGACATTGCTGACACCGAGGAACTGTGCGATCGATGCACTTGCCGGCGTGTCGTAGATCTGCTCAGGTGTGCCCAACTGGCTGATCCGACCTTCTTGCATGATCGCGATGTGGTCGGCCAGAGCGAGCGCTTCCTGCTGGTCGTGGGTGACGTACAGACTCGTCAGGCCGCGCTCGCTCTGGATTCGGCGCAACTCGACGCGGAGATCGTCACGCAGGCGGGCATCGAGGTTGGACAGCGGCTCGTCGAGCAACAGCACGCTGGGTGACATGGCCATCGATCGGGCGAGGGCGACGCGCTGCATCTGCCCACCCGAGAGCAGGCTGGCGCCCCGGTCGGCGAGGTGGGCGAGACCCACGAGATCCAAGACGGCCAACGCCTCGCGTTTGCGTTCGGCACGGCCGACGCCCTTCATCTTCAGCGGGAAGCAGACGTTTTCCAGCACCGTCTTGTGTGGCCACACCGCATAGGACTGGAACACCATCCCGACGTTGCGCTTGTGCACGGGAACCACCCGACCGGATGCGCCGTCGAAGACGACGCGGTCACCGATGGTGATGGTGCCCCCGGTGGGTGTCTCCAGCCCGGCGACACAACGCATCGTGCTGGTCTTGCCGCAGCCTGATTGGCCCAGCAGGACCAGTGACTCACCGTCTGGAATCGTCAGGTCCAGGCCTTTGATGGCAGCGACGCCGTTGTAGGCCAGCTGCAGATTCTGCACGGTCACCTTCATGTCAAGTCCTCTCGAGGCGGTGATGAAGTAGTCAGCGACCGGATGCTGCGCGGATCGCGGCGTCGAGGTCGTCCAGGAAATCCAGGGAGTCGAAGTTCCAGCACGCATCGGCCAACGACTTGAAGCCCGTCTCCCCCACGATGGGTTCGACCAGACCGCGCGCCTTCACCTCCAAGTCGTCGTCGGACAAGGGATTCGACGGCTCGCCGTACGGTTGCTCCACGCGGTGCGTGTAGACACCACCGTCGGCGGTCGTGATCGTGACCTCGGCAGGCCTGCCGGTCTTGGGGTAGGAGGCCTCGGCCGCGTCGTCGAGTTCGAGGGCCACCATGTCCATCACGGACAGGATCTGGGCATCGGTGCGGCTGCTCGCCGAGAAATCGGTCAGCGTCACCGCACCGCGCACCGCCGCGACGGCGACGGTGAACGGCACGCTGAGCTGGGCCTGCAACACGGTGTCCAATTCACGGCCCCCGTGGCGAGTGGCGATGGCAAAGGTTCCGACCCGGATGGACGTGATCCAATCCGGATCGATGCCGTGTGAATGGCGAAGCGCCAGAACCGCATCGATCGCTCCGTGCAGGTGCCGGCAACACGGATACGGCTTGACGTAGGTCTTGAGGACTCTCCATTGCTCACCGAGCTCGCTCGTGACGGTATCTGCGAACCAGTCTTGCCCCTCCGCCCCGGCATAGGCGGCGAAATAGCCGTCCCGACCTTCCAGAACGGTGGTCGGACCGGTGAGCCCCGCGGCGGCCAGGTCGGCGCTGGCCACGCCGTCGCGCGCCGCTTTTCCGGGATGGAACCGTTTGACCTCGGCGGACTGCCCGAGGAACTCGAACAATCCACTGGCGTGTGAGCCGGCGATACCCAGCGCGTTGGCCGTGCGATCCTCATCGAGATCCAGCAGGACCGCAACGGCGGCCGCGGCGCCGAAGACGCCGGCAACCGGGGTGTTGTGGAAATGGCGGTTGCGGGTGGCCGGGTGCCCCGCGTCGGCGAGACGGCATGCCAACTCCATTCCGATCGCTGCTGCAGCGAGCACCCGTTGGCCGCTGATCCCTCGATCCTGGGCCACGGCGAACACGGCGGGAAAGACGACAGACGTCGGATGCATGCTGCCCGGTGTGTAGCCCTCGTCGGACTCGATCCCGTGGCCGTTGGTCCCGTTGAGAACCGCGGCGCCCAGTGGAGATACACGTCCGTGGCCCAACGCGGTTGCGGAGTCGCCGACATACATGCGGCGGACGTGGACGCCGACTGCCGTCGAAACATCGCCGATCGAACTCGCGACGACACCGGCCAGGTGGTCCAAGAGCATCCGTCGAACGTGATGATCGACCGCGGGGGGCAGCGGTTGGCCTTGCTGAGCGACGACCCAGCGTGCCACCGCCTGCGTCAAACCGTAGTTGTCGGGCATTTTTCGCGCCTCCGTGGGTGGACGTGCAGTTACCGATCGAGATCTCGGGTCAGAACGTGACTCGCGGCACCCTGGCGCCGGCCTTTGATCCCCATCACGTGAGGCACGTTACACACTCTATAGAGTGTTGTCTACGTTCAATATCATGCTAGATGTGCGATGCACGCCGTAGAGTGTGCACACGGAACGGCGAATTCTCGTCTCCCCGTCATCGCGAGAGGATGCAGCCAGATGACCGATCTGAGCGATCAGGCTCCACCGGTGAGCCGCACTGCGTACGTCGCGGAACGACTCAAGGCCGACGTGGCAAGCGGCGCCATCAAGCCCGGCGAATTGATCAAGCAAACGGTCCTGGCCAAGCGCTACGGAGTGAGCGCAACGCCCGTCCGGGAGGCGCTGCGCATGTTGGAAGCCGACGGCGTGATCGACTATTCGACCCACCGCGGCGCTTCGGTCCGCGAGATGACACCCGAAGCAGCGCGGGATCTTTATCGGCTACGCGCGGCTGCCGAGAGCGTCGCGGCCGAAATGGCGGTCGAACGCATGACACCGGCCGGGCTCGCATCCATCCGTGCATCCCACCAAGCCCTGGCCGATGCACTTGCCTCGC
This sequence comes from Mycobacterium sp. DHQP2018-32-09, assembly GCF_058148405.1. Taxonomy (NCBI): domain Bacteria; kingdom Bacillati; phylum Actinomycetota; class Actinomycetes; order Mycobacteriales; family Mycobacteriaceae; genus Mycobacterium; species Mycobacterium sp. DHQP2018-32-09. Next base: position 60,530 of record NZ_JBYVYK010000029.1, read on the forward strand.
CAGACACCGATCCCGCGAGCTTGTCCGGCCTGAACCGCACGTTCCACTTTGCGATCTACGCCTTGAGTTCACCCCTCGTCGTCCAGCACGTCGAGCTGCTCTACGCCCGTTTCACGCCGAGCACGACGGTGTGGCGCGATCGCTCCGACGCGATCGCCCTTCAAGCAGACCACGACGACATCCTGGCCGCGATCGAGCGCGGCGACGGTGTCGAGGCCGGTCGCCTCACCGCATCGCACGTGCGCCATGCCAGCGAGATCCGCGAAGGCCGACCGGACCTGCGGGCCGCGGGCAATGTAGAACGCGAACAATTCCCACGGTGATGGAATCACCACGTCCACCCCACCAAGGACATGGAGTCCACTCGGGTACCCGATGATCCGGTCGTGGTTTGTCGCTCTGTGCGCGACGACGGCGCTTACCCAAGCGGTGTACGCGGCTGTCCGCGTGATGATCTCCTACCGCGCCCTGGAGTTGGGCGGAGATGGCGGGACCGTTGGTCTGCTAGCCGCGCTGTACTCCCTTGTCCCACTGTTGGCCGCCATCCACATCGGCAGAGCCGTGGACGGGCGGCGGGCCGCCGCAATCCTGCGCACCGGCTCCGGGCTTGCGCTCGCCGCGGTGGCGCTCATCGCCGCCAGCACCGACATCGTGACGTTGGCTGCCGGCTCAATAGTGCTGGGCTTCAGCCACATTCTCACCATGGTCGCCAGCCAGGGCTTCATTCCCCGACGCTCTGCGCCCACCGAGTACGACGCCAGATTCGGCGGGCTCACCGTATGGATCTCAGTGGGCCAGTCCGTCGGCATCCCCATCGTCGGCGTGCTGGCAGGACGAGGCGGCAGTCACGGCGACGTCGACACCACCGCGGCGTTGACCGCCATGGCAGTTGTCGCCACCGTCGCCACCGGCCTGTCTCTGCTACCCGCTCTGCGCCTGTCCGCGAGCAACGACACCACCCGTGAGCGCGACGAGCGTCAATCGACGAAGAGCATGCTCACGACTACCGGGATGCGTCCGGCCGTGTACTCCAGCCTCATCATCCTGACGTCGATGGACCTCATGACGGCCTACCTACCGGTGTTCGGAACCACCAACGGGTACAGCGTCATCGTCGTCACCGCGATCCTGACCGTCCGGTCGATCGCCGCCGTCATGGCGCGCGTGTTGATCACCCGATTGTTGCGGTTGGCGCCGCGGACTTGGCTACTCGTATCGGGAAGTCTGTGTTCGGCACTGCCGGTCGCGCTGGTTCCCCTGCTGCCCCATCCGACGCTCGTCGCCGTCTTCATGGCAATTGCCGGATTCTTCTGGGGCCTGGCCCAACCGCTGACCATGACGTGGGTTGCAGGACTGGTCAATCCCGCCAATCGCGCCTCCGCACTGTCGCTGCGGCTCACCGGTAATCGCCTGGGCCAGGTGGTCATTCCCGTCGCCGCCGGGGCACTGGCCGGCACAGCCGGCACCGATGCCATCTTCTACCTGACCGGCGGGCTTCTCGCGACCGCTGCCGTGTCCACCTGGTTTGCCGTCTACCGGCACCCACCCGCCACGGGTTGATCATGCGGCAACGTCCTGCGCACCAATGACGCGCTGTTCGCTCCTATCCCACTGCAGCGAAGCCCAACTCGGCCGAAATGGCCTCGGCGGTCAGCAGGAGCTTGGGTACGTAGGATGCGATGAGTTCGTCGTGCGACACGCGTAGCCCGTTCGCCGAGACGTTGATGGCCGCGACCACTGCGCCGTTCCGGTTCCTGATCGGTGCTGCAGCAGAACGGACACCGATCTCTCGCTCTCCGTCGACGACGGCGAAGCCCGCCTGCCGAATGCGCCCCAGCTCCTCGCGAAGCCGAGCGGGATCGGTGATGGTGTTCGGCGTGAGCGGTACGAGGTCGACGCGATCGAGATAGTCATCAAGAGCGTCGTCGGACAACCCCGCCAGCATGACCTTCCCCAGCGACGTTGCGTACGCCGGTAGCCGCGACCCAGTGCTCAACGAGATCGCCATGCTCCTGTTCGCCGGAATGCGAGCAAGATAGACGATTTCCTCCTCTTCGAGGGTTGCCATCGAGCACGACTCTTCGAATTCCTTGGCCAGCTGCCGAAGATGCGGCTGCGCGGTCTCCCAATAGGGAAGAGCAGCAAGGTAACCGAAGCCCAACCTCAGCACCTTCGGGGTGAGCCGGAAGTTCCGGCCATCGTTCTCTGCGAAGCCCAGGTGGGTCAGGGTCAACAGGATGCGTCGCGCAGTGGGCCTGGTCAGGTGGGCAAGCTCGGCGGCCTTGCTGATCGTCAACGAGGGATGAGACTGCGAGAACACCTGGAGCACGCCAAGCGCTTTGGCGACGGAGTCGATCACCTCAGGTTGTTCCCTAGACAAAGCACCCTCCCAGCGAAGCGCATCAGAATGTACTTCCAGCGTACAAGCAGTGCAGAAAGCCCGCCGGGCCGCTGCCGCGCTGGCTGCGAGCCGAACGCATTCCGGTTTTCACAGCCCTTGTCGGTTCCACCGCGATGACTCCCCGTCCGGCGACGGGGATGACGGAGATCACCTCCTTCCCTTGACAAGGGGCCACCTCACGCCTGACGATGGTTCTACCAACGTACGAGTGTACGTAGGAAGAACATTATCGGCTGGCAGGAGCTCCGCTCTATGAAGCGACCACGGATGGGTCTCTCGGTGTTCGCGATCGTCGGCACGGCAATCGTCGTCTTCGCTGGAATCGATGCTCACGCAGGCAAGAACGGATCGGAAACGCGCAACGCGCTGACCTTGTTCGTACCGTCCGCCCCCGGCGGCACCTGGGATACGAACGCCCGAGAATTGCAGCGCGCGATGATCGAGAACGACATCGTCCTCAAGACCCAGATCATCAACATGCCGGGCGGTGCAGGAACCCTCGGATTGAACCAACTGATCCAAATGCACGGCCGCAACGACGTACTGATGCTCACCGGCACGGTGATGTTGGGAGGCGTCGAAGTCAACGACGCGGAGAACGACGTGATCGAAGCGACCCCCATCGCCCGACTGGTCGAGGACTATCAGGCCATCTTCGTACCGGGAGACTCCCCGTACCAGGATCTGGCCGGCCTACTCGACGCGTGGAAGGCCGATCCTTCGGGGACGGTGATTGGGGGCGGTGCGCTCGGCGGAACGGATTCGCTCATCGCATGCTCGCTCGCGGGGTACATCGGCATCGATCCCAAGACGATCAACTACATTCCGTTCTCCGGCGGTGGCGAGGTACTTCCGGCGCTGCTGTCACATACCGTCGACGCAGCCATCGGCGGCTACGCGGAGTTTGCCGACCAGGTCGAGGCGGGAAGGCTACGCGCACTTGGCCTTACCGCTCCGGAGCCGCAGCCCGGCATCGACGTGCCCACGCTCCGCGAAGAAGGAGTCGACCTCTACCTGCCCAACTGGCAGGGGGTGCTCGCCCCGCCCGGAATCCGCGAGGAAGACCGCAGGGAGCTGACCCAGATCGTCACCGAAGCCATGGCCACCGACGAGTGGCGCGAAGCCCTCGGTCGAAATCGCTGGACAGGCGTGCCGCTCACCGGCCAGGACTTCGGCGACTTCATCGAAAGCGAGAGTGAGCGGATCCGCACGCTCGTCAAAGAGTCAGGCATCTGACGCACCGCCCATGCCATGGAGGCGCAACATCAATGGACAATGCCCCGCCGGTCGACCACACCACGAACGACGCCCACCCCACCCTCACTCCTTCCCCGTCTGAAGAAGTCGGAAGCGAGAGCATCGGGGGAGGTCGACGAACGACGCTGGCCGTAGCGGCTCTTCTCACGGCCTTCATGACCTATCTGGCCGTGGGAATCGCCACGATGGACATCCCGTCGGCCGCGAAATGGCCGGATGCCCGCTTCTTCCCCACCGTCGTCTGCATCATCGGTTACTGCGTCTCCGCACTCCTCGTCCTGCAGGCGTGGAGGTCAGCGCAATCGCCGCCGTTCGATCGGGACACCCACGAGCAACGGGTGTCACCGCGCTGGCGCAGCGTCGTGATGGCGATCGCCACCCTCGTCGTCTTCGCGGGGGCACTCGAACCCGCTGGCTGGTTGCTGTCGGGCACACTGCTCTTCTGGGGAATCGCGGTGAGTCTTGGCAGTCGGCGATTCCTCTTCGACGCCGCAGTGGCCGCGGTGGTCTCCTCCAGCGTTCAACTCGCCTTTTCGGCAGGACTCGGTCTGCACCTTCCCGTAGGAATTCTGGGGGCCTTCTGACATGGACTCGCTCATCTCACTCCTTGGCGGATTCGAGAGCGCACTGACCCCGATGAACATCCTCTGGGTGGTTGCCGGAGCCGCCTTGGGTACCGCGGTCGGGGTGCTGCCGGGCCTCGGGTCTTCCATGGCCGTGGCGCTTTTGCTCCCGGTGACGTTCAGCATGGATCCGGCCGCGGCATTCATCATGTTTGCGGGCATCTACTTCGGCGGCCTCTTTGGAGATTCGACGGCAGGCATCCTCGCCAATACCCCGGGTCAATCCTCGGCCATCGCGACCACCATCGAGGGCCATCGCATGGCCCTGGCGGGTAGGGCGCCGCAAGCGTTGGCCACAGCGGCGATCGGCGCCTTCATCGGAGGGTTGATCGCCACGATCATCGTCGCGCTCGGTGCTCCGATCATGGCCGGCCTGGTGTCGAGTTTCGGTCCCGCCGAGTACTTCGCGCTGGCCATCACCGCGTTTCTCGCGGTGTCGTCCGTGGTGTCCGATTCGGTCCTCAAGGGACTGACGTCGCTCGTTCTCGGGCTGGGCATCGCCGTGATCGGCATCGACGTGCTCAGCGGGACAACCCGATTCACCTTGGGATCCCCCGAGCTGCTCGACGGGGTGGACTTCGTGATCGTCACCGTCGGGCTTCTGGCGGTCGGAGAGGTGCTCAAGGTCGCGCTCAACGCCCATGGGAAGGCCGAGGCCACGATGTCAGGGCGCGGTCGACCGTGGCTGAGCAAGAGGGAAATTCGCCAGGCAGTTCCAGCGTGGCTGCGGGGTACCGCCTTCGGTCTCCCCTTCGGCGTCATACCCGCCGGTGGAGCCGAGATCCCCACATTCTTGTCCTACGGAACCGAGAAGCGTCTCGACAGCAGGCGCGCGAACCCGCAGTTCGGCAAGGGCGCGATTCAGGGCGTGGCCGGCCCCGAGGCCGCGGGCAATGCCACCACGGGTGTCGCGATGGGTTCACTGCTGACACTGGGACTTCCCGTCTCAGCCACCGCAGCCGTCATGCTCGCCGCGTTTCAGCAGTACGGCCTGCAGCCAGGCCCGCTGCTGTTCGAACGCAGCCCCGACCTGGTGTGGACGTTGATCGCCAGCCTGTTCATCGGCCTGGTGGTGCTGTTGGCGATCAATCTTCCCTTTGCCCCACTGTGGGCGAAACTGCTGTTGATACCGCGCCCCTATTTGTATGCCGGCATTGCGGTGTTCTCGGCCCTGGGGATATACGCCCTGAGTTCCTCGACATGGGACGTCTATCTGTTGATCGCCATCGGCATCGTGGGCCTGCTCATGCGAACCCTCGACATCCCGCTGGCTCCTGCGCTGATCGGGGTGATCCTCGGTCCGCTTGCCGAAACCGAATTGCGACGGGCGTTGGCCGTCAACGAAGGGCAGATCGGTGGGTTGTTCACCACGGTCAGCGTGCCGATCTACCTGATCCTGCTGGCCATCGTCGCCGTGCCGATCCTCGGGCGACTGATCGCACGCAGACGCACCGCGGCTGACGACGTCGCCGCCACCTCAACTCAATGAGCACAGAAGGAGTGAACACCGTTGATCAGTCATGCGCATGAAAACGATTCAGCCGTAACGGCGCGAATCACCCGATACGGCGACGTCACCGTCGAAACGCTGGTGCAGGGGGTAGGCGACCCAATCGTCATCCTCCCGTCATTGGGACGAGGAGCCGAGGACTATGACGAAGTGGCCATGCTCTTGGAAGCCGCTGGCCATCGCGTGATACGGCCACAGCCCCGGGGGATCAGGGGCAGCGTCGGGCCGATGACTGGATTGACCATGCATGACCTGGCGCGCGATATCGCTGCCGCACTGGATGATTTGGACGTCGTGGCCGCCGTCGTCGTCGGGCATGCCTTTGGCAGCCAGCCCGCGCGAATGCTCGCGGTCGACCGTCCTGATCTGGTTCGCGCTCTGGTCATGGCGGCGGCATCTGCCGGCAAGGTGCCCGAGGATCTACCGGAGAAGCCCTATGGTCGACTCCGCGCCGAGATCGACGGAGCGGGAAATCCAACGCTGGACGAGAACGAGCGGATTCGTTGCCTGAAAGCCGCCTTCTTCGCTCCTGGCAATGATCCGCGTGTGTGGCTTGATGGTTGGTCGTGGGAGACCCACGAGATGCAGACCTTCGCCCGCAACAACACACCGATCGACGAGTACTTCGCCGGCGGTGACGTCCCGATGCTGGACCTGCAGGCCGAGCATGATGCGGTGGTCATTCCAGGTGTGTTTCGGCCGATGCTCGGCGACCGCGTCACGGTCGAAGTCGTCCACGGTGCAGGTCATGCCATGGCTCCAGAACAGCCAGAAGCGATGAGCGCAGCCATCCACCGATTCGCCGTCGGCCATTAGCCGAGTCCGGTCATGACATCGATCTCGGCGCGACGTGACGAGAACCTCCGAGTCGATGAAGCCTTGTCGAAGGCCTTCATCGACTCGGAGGTCCTCGTATGCGCGGAGTCAGTCACATCGCGCAGTCATGCCACCATCCACGACCAACTCGGTGCCGGTGACGAATCGTGCCTCCTCAGAGGCGAGGAACAGCGCGGCGTAGCCCGTATCCCGGCCGTCTCCCATGAAGCCCAAAGGAATTCGAGACCGACGTTGCTTGAGTAGCGTGTCGACGTCTCCGCCCGTGCGCTGCCCGGCCAGCCGCGTTTCGACCATCGGGGTATGCAGCTGGCCGGGAACCACGGTATTGACCCGAATTCCGTGCTTTGCGTACTGGACTGCGGTGACACGGGAGAACGAGATGATGCCCGCTTTCGTCGAGGCATAGGCAACCTGCGGTGAACCGGTCCATCGCAGACCAGACGTGGACGCGATGTTGACGATCGATCCGGATTGCTGGGTGATCATGTGTGGAATCACTTCATGACAGGTGCGGTACACGCTCGTGAGGTTGAAGTCGAGCTGCTGGTTCCATCCGTGCTCGTCGAGTTCGGCAGCTCCACCAGCCCGCGACCCACCCACGACGTTGACGAGGACATCGATTCGTCCGTACGCGCCGATGGTCTCGCGGATCAGCGCGCGCACCGAGTCACCGTCGGTGACGTCGCAGAGAACCCCGCGCCCTTGCCCGCCTCGTGAGGCGATGTTGTCGAGGGTGACATCCAAAGCGCCTTCATTGATGTCCGCCGCGACGACCCGGGCGCCTTCGGCCGCAAAGATCGTCGCGCACGCTCGACCGTTTCCCCAACCCGGTCCGACACTTCCGGCACCGACGACGAGAGCGACCTTGTCCTTCAAGCGTTCCACGGGGTGTTCCTCTCTTCGTTGATCACGGGCTCCGGCAGCGGAAACCCAAAGCACACAGCCGGGTTGACGACGAGAAGCTGGCGCAGCTCCACCGCAGTCGGCGCGATGGTGCCGATGCCGTTCACCAGTTCGTGGTCCCAGGGCATGAAGCTATGCGTGTTCGGATGCGGGAAGTCACTGCCCCACACACACCTATCCGGCCGGATGCTGAAGAGCGATCTTGCCATCTCGAGGCCATCTCGCATGGACGGGGTTTCCTGCGAAACTCGATCAGCACCACTGAGTTTGAGCCAAAAGTCAGCCTCCCCCAACAATGCGGCAACCAGCTTGTACTCGTCGGAGTTCGTGCCCTGGGAAACATCGAATCTGCCCATGTGGTCCAGTACGACGCGCACGGGAATGCCGGGGAAGATCTCGGCGAACGCCTTGATACCCAAACCCATCGTGTGCACCTCGAGATGCCAACCGAACGGTCCGATGAGGTCAGTCAACCTGCGAACGTCCTCGGCCGTGGGCGGATCACCCAGATGGGGGGCAAAGTGGATGCGGACACCGCAAAACCCCGCTCGATTCAGCTTCGCCACCTCGTCGGTGGTGGCATCCCGGCCGAGCAGGGCGACGGCGCGATATGCGCCATTCCCACGCTCCAACGCGTCCAACAGCACCCGATGATCGCTGCCGTGACAGGCAGACTGCACCAAGACCGACCGCGTGAAGCCCATTGTGTGGTGCATCTGCTGTAGCAGTTCCAACGGTGCGTCAACAGGCGTGAAGGTGCGGTCGAGCGAGAACGGGAAGGTCCGGTGCGGCCCGAAGACGTGGACATGTGCGTCACAGCTCAATGCTGGCAACTCGATCCTGGGGCGCGTGAAGCTCCGATGCGGCCCGGGTGTGGTCGCTTCGACGTCAGGCACGCGGAGCCCCGGCAGACTTGAGGGCGGCCCGGTCGGCGGTCTGCACGTCGAGGGCGACGAGGAACCGGCTTACCATGTTGTACGCCGCAATGGTCGCCACCAGTTCGGCGATCTCACCCTCGTCGAAGTGTCGACGAAGTCGGTCGAACGTGGCTTCCGAGACCGATATCTCCCGGGTCATCTCATCGACGAGTTCGAGTACTGCGTCGTGCGGTTGGTGCCCCGTCGACGGCTCGTCACGCTGCAGGGCAGCGATCACCTCCTCGGACAACCCAGCCCGCCTGGCGACCGGAAGATGGGAATCCCATTCGTAGTCGGCGGAGTTGAGCCGGCCGATCCGAAGGATGGCCAACTCACGAAGCTCCCCTGACAATCGGAACTGACCGCGCACGGCCCCCAGTAGCTGATCCCAGCCGCGCGCCAAACCCTCGTTGTGCGCCAACAGAAGATCCAACGGTGTCAACTGCCCACCCCGCCGTTCACCAAGCTGCCGCGCGAGGCTGTCGGAGGGCTGCGCGTATTCGATGCGAGGCACGGGTCTCCTTCTACGACTGCCCACAGCCGGCTCGCTCCTCGAACGGCTGTTGTACGCCTTGCGTACGAATGTTTGTCTTACGTACACTATCCGGGTGGCCCGCCCGGCTTGTCAAGGGTGACCGCGAGGTGGAGGGGGCTTGTCTCAGGTTCACGTCGCATGCGAAACCGCGACGACGATCATCGCGACAACGTGACGCTCGCCCTGAGAATCAACGGTTGACGTGGCCCCCAGGGAGGGCCACCATGACTCCCGTGCGCTATGTCGTTACCGGCGGTACCGGGTTCATTGGTCGCCGGGTGATCACGCGGCTGCTCGCCACGCCCGACGCCGAGGTGTGGGTGCTGGTGCGCCGGGGGTCGCTCGGCCGGTTCGAGCAGCTGGCCGTCGACTGGGGTCCGCGGGTCCGGCCGCTGGTCGGGGACCTGACCGCCCCGGACCTGGGGCTGTCCGAGGGCGACGTCGCCGAACTGGGCGACGTGCACCACGTGGTGCACTGCGGCGCCGTCTACGACATCACCGCCGGCGACGCCGCCCAGCGGGCCGCCAACGTCGACGGCACCCGCGCGGTGGCCGAGTTCGCCACGCGGCGGGACGCCACGCTGCACCACGTCTCCTCGATCGCGGTCGCCGGCGACTACGACGGCATCTACACCGAAGACGACTTCGACGTCGGCCAGGACCTGCCCACGCCCTACCACCAGACCAAGTTCGAGGCCGAGCGCGTGGTGCGCTCCACCCCTGGGTTGCGGTACCGCGTCTACCGGCCCGCCGTCGTCGTCGGCGACTCCCGGACCGGCGAGATGGACAAGATCGACGGGCCCTACTACTTCTTCCCCGTGCTCGCCCGCCTGGCCAAGCTGCCGTCGATGACCCCGATCGTGCTTCCCGACACCGGCCGCACCAACCTGGTCCCCGTCGACTTCGTCGCCGACGCGCTCGTCGCACTGCTGCACGCCGACGGCCACGACGGTCAGACGTTCCACCTGACCGCGCCGACCGCCATCGGCCTGCGCGGCATCTACCGCGGCGTCGCCGCCCAGGCGGGCCTGCCGCCGGTGCGCGGCGGCCTGCCCGGCGCCGCGGTGGCACCGGTGCTGCACGCCACCGGTCGGCTGAAGGTGTTGCGCAACATGGCCGCCGTCCAGCTGGGCATCCCCGGCGAGGTGCTCGACGTGGTGGACCTGGCCCCGACCTTCACCGCCGAGCACACCACAGCGGCATTGCGCGGCACCGGCATCGCCGTCCCCGAGTTCGCCTCCTACGCCCCGGCCCTGTGGCGGTACTGGGCCGCACACCTGGATCCCGACCGCGCCCGACGCGACGACCCGGCGGGCCCGCTGGTCGGCAGGCACGTGGTGATCACCGGGGCGTCCAGCGGAATCGGCCGCGCCTCGGCCGTCGCCGTCGCCGAACGGGGAGCCACGGTCTTCGCGCTGGCGCGCAGCGCCGAGGCACTCGACGACCTCGTCACCGAGATCCGCCAATCCGGCGGCAGCGCCTACGCATTCACGTGCGACGTCACCGACTCGGCGTCGGTGGAACACACCGTCAAGGACATCCTGGGCAGGTTCGGCCACGTCGACTACCTGGTGAACAACGCCGGCCGCTCCATCCGCCGTTCGGTGAGCGCATCGACCGACCGACTGCACGACTACGAACGGGTGATGGCCGTCAACTACTTCGGCTCGGTCCGCATGGTGCTGGCACTGCTGCCGCACTTCCAGCAGCGCCGGTTCGGGCACGTGGTCAACGTCTCGAGTGCGGGCGTGCAGGCCAAGAACCCGAAGTACAGCGCCTACCTGCCCACCAAGGCCGCGCTCGACGCGTTCGCCGACGTGGTGGGCACCGAAACCCTCTCGGATCACGTGACGTTCACCAACATTCACATGCCGCTGGTGAAGACGCCGATGATCGCGCCGTCGCGCCGCCTGAACCCGGTCCCCCCGATCACCGCCGAGCACGCCGCGGCGATGGTCGTGCGGGCCCTGGTGGACAAGCCGATGCGCATCGACACCCCGGTGGGGACGCTGGCGGACCTGGGTACCTACTTCGTGCCGCGCGTCTCCCGCCGGCTGCTGCACCAGCTCTACCTCGGCTACCCCGACTCCGCGGCGGCCAGGGGCGTGGCCACCGAGCCGTCGTCGGAGTCCCCGGCCGAGCATGCCGACGCGTCGGGACACCCCGCGCGCCGGCCGCGCCGCCCGGTGCGTGCCGGCCGGGCGCGGGTCCGCGTGCCACGTCCGGTGAAGCAGGCCGCGCGACTGCTGCCTGGCGTGCACTGGTAGTCGCCGCGGCCCTATCGTGGGCGTGTGAACGCACTGCCCGTCTTCGCCGACGTGGACACCGGCGTCGACGACGCCATGGCCCTGGTCTACCTGCTCGCGAGCGCCGACGCCGAGGTCGTCGGCATCGCCTCGACGGCAGGCAACGTGGGCGTGGATGCGGTGTGCGCCAACAACCTCGGCCTGCTCGAACTGTGCGGCGTACCGACCATCCCCGTGTCGCGCGGGTCCGAACGCCCGCTGGCGATCCCGCTGCGCACCGCCGAGGACACCCACGGACCGCGGGGCCTGGGTTACGCCGACCTGCCGCACACCACCGCGTCGCCGACCGCCTACGACGCCGCAGAGGCGTGGGTGCGGGCGGCGCGCGCGCACCCCGGTGAGTTGATCGGGCTGGCGACGGGTCCGCTGACCAACCTGGCGCTGGCCATCAGGCTCGAGCCCGCGTTGCCGCGGCTGCTGCGCCGGTTGGTGATCATGGGCGGCGCGTTCGACTACCGGGGCAACACCACCCCCGTCGCCGAGTGGAACGTCCACGTGGACCCGGAGTCGACCGCCGAGGTGTTCGCGCAGTGGGGTGCGGCCTGGGGACTCGAGAAGCCGGACCGCGTGCCGATCGTGTTGGGCCTCAACCTCACCGAGAACGCCGTGCTGACCCCGTCGATCCTGAGCCGGTTGGCCTCGGCGGCGGGCTCGCCGAGCAGTCCGATGAGCGTGCTCGACGACCGCGGCACCCGCTCACGAGCGGCCAATCCCCTGATTCGCGTGCTCGAGGACGCCATGCGGTTCTACTTCGAGTTCCACTTCGATCAGGGCGAGGGGTATCTGGCACATCTGCACGATCCGCTGGCGGCCGCGGTGGCGCTGGATCCCGACCTGGTGCGCTACCGCACGGCCACGGTCGACGTGGAACTCACCGGCACCCTCACGCGCGGCATGACCGTCGCCGACTGGAACGGCCACTGGGGCCGTCATCCCAACGCGCGCATCGGGGTGCAGGTCGACCCGGGCGCGTTCTTCGATCGCTTCATCGCCCGGGTCGCCCCGTTCGCCGCCGGCCTGGCGTGAGCCGGTTCAGTCGTCGGTGACGGTGAGCGTCACCTCGATGTTGCCGCGCGTGGCATTGGAGTAGGGACACACGGCGTGGGCCTTCTCGGTGAGCGCCTGCGCGGTGTCGCGGTCGACGCCCGGCAGCGTGACCTCCAGTTCGACGGCCAGTCCGAACCCGCCGCCGTCGACCTGACCGAGCGAAACCCGCGCTCCCACGGCCGAATCCGAGACGTCGGCCTTCTCCTGCCGCGCGACCAGTCGCAGCGCGGAATGGAAGCACGCCGCGTAACCGACGGCGAACAGTTGCTCGGGGTTGGTGCCGTTGCCGCTGCCGCCCATCTCGGCGGGGATGGCCAGGTCCAGGTCGAGTCGGCCGTCGGAGGTGCGGCCGTGGCCATCGCGGCCCTCACCGGTGGCCAGTGCTTCTGCGACGTAGAGCGTCTTCATGGGTGTCCCTTCGCGTGGATGAGTCGAGCACGTCGACGGATCGCCGGAGTGTCACCACGACGGTAGTTCACGATTAAGTTGTGCACAATACGAATGTGGGGCGGCCCACGTTGACTCACGCCGCATCACTCGTAGACCCCCTCCAGGTACCACCGCCGCTGCCGGTAACACAGCAGCATCGCGCGCGTGGCGGTACCGGCACCCGCATCACCACCGGCACCGATGAGCACCTGCATCCGAGCCGTCCTACCCGGCCCGGAACGGTCGGGATCCCACCATCTCTCGTCGACCAACCACGGACCCGCCCACCAACTCAACGCCCCCGAGTTCGGCGTGGGACCCACCACGCGTACGGGGTCGGCGGTGAGCAGGCCCCGTCCCGTCACCCGCACCGGACCCCCCTCGGCGTCCAACACGTCGACCGGATCGTCGAGCAGCACCGACGGCGACGGCTCCGGGAGCCGGCCCGGCCACGGCTGCGTCGGATCGGCACGCGGCACGGGCTCGTCGCCGAGCGGCGTGAACGTGATCCGTTCGGCGGGACCGCGGCCACCGCTGAGCACCGGCACCCGAACGGCCTCGGGACCGAGCAGACCCTGCACCCGTACCAACGCCCGCCGCGCCCGCAACCGGTCCTCGTCCCCGGAGGAACCCCACAGCGGCAGCTGCAGGGCCGAGGCCGACACGATCTCCACCGGGTGCAACCGCAGCGTGACGATGGGACCGGTGGGGCCACCGCGCCCGCGCCGGTTCAGCCAACCGTCCAGTTGCCAGCGCACCCGGTCGGCAGTGGCGTCCTCGGTGAGCGGATCCGCGCACCGCCACACCCGGTGCAGCTCTTCGCCGTTGGAGGTGCTCGCGGATATCGCCAGCCGCGTGCACCCGATGCCCGCCGACTCGAGACTGCGGTGCAGATCGGCCGCCAACTGCCGCCCGGCGAAGGCCGCCGCGTCGATGCGGTCCACGGGCGGATCGCAGTCCAGGACGGCGTCGAGGTCGGGGGGCGGTTCCCGGCCCGACGGCCCACGGGTGGAGTCGCCCCTGGCGAACCGGTGCGCCACCACCGCGTCCGCACCGAACCGGGATGCGACGTCGGCGCGCAGCAACGCGGCGAACTGACCGATGGTGCGAATCCCCATGCGCCACAGCAGGTCCGCCAGATCACGCCGATCCGGACCCGCCAGGCTCGGTTCGGCGGCCAGCTGCCGGATGGACAACGGCGCCAGGAACCGGGCGTCCTCCCCCGGGTCGACGATGCGACCGGCCCGTGCGGCGAACACCGCCGTCGGCAGCCGATCGGCGATGCCGACCTGACATTCCACCCCGGCCGCGGCGACGGCGTCGACGAGGCGTTCGGCGGCGGCCTGCTCGGAGCCGAAGTACTTGGCCGCACCGCGCACCGCCACCACCAGCAGGCCGGGACGCAACACCTCGGCGCGGGGAACCACGTCGTCCACCGCAGCCGTCACCGGATCGAAGTGGCGGGCATCGCGGGCCGGGTCGGCGGACACGACGTGCACGTCCGGGCACCGCGCCTGCGCCTCCCGGCGCCGCAGGTTCCTGCGCACCCCGGCCGCCCGCGCCGCCGCCGAGCACGCCACGACGCGGTTGGCCAGCGTCACGGCCACCGGCGC
>NZ_JBYVYK010000030.1:0-73162 GCF_058148405.1 Mycobacterium sp. DHQP2018-32-09
TGGGGTCGCGCCGGCCGGCGTCGCCGCGCCGGCCGGCGTTGCCCCCGCGGTCGGCGTCGCGCCCGCCGCGCCGGCCATCACTCCCGCGGCGTCGGGCACCATCCGGGACTACTTCCGCGAACACAACGTCGCCATGGAGCCCCAGACCAGCAACGGGTTCACCGCGCTCAACATCGTGATGCCCATGCCCACCGGCTGGAGCCACGTGCCCGACCCCAACGTCCCCGATGCCTTCGCCGTCATCGCCGATCGCAGCGGAGGCGACGGCCTCTACACCTCGAACGCCGCACTCAACGTCTACAAGCTGGTCGGCGACTTCGATCCGCGCGAGGCCATCAGTCACGGCTTCATCGAGAACCAGCAGCTGCCCGCGTGGCGCTCCACCGACGGCTCCATGGCCGACTTCGGCGGCATGCCGTCGTCGATCATCGAAGGCACGTACCGGCAGAACAACATGACGCTGAACACCTCGCGCCGCAACGTGATCGCGCAATCCGGGGCCGACCGCTACCTGGTCACGCTGTCGGTGACGACGAGCGCCAACGTCACGGTGGCCGCCGGTGAGGCCACCGACGGCATCGTCAACGGCTTCCGCGTCAGCGCTCCCGCTCCCGCTCCCGCCGCGCCGCCGGCCATCCCCGGTCTGCCGCCGCTGCCGGCACTGCCGCACCTGCCCGGCGTGCCCAGCTAGCGCTGCCGGATTAGGCGCCCGCGCCTGACCACTCGTATCCTCGACCGCATGCTGATCGCCGCGGTGCTGTGCCTGTGCGCCGCCACCGTCGTGGCCGCATCCGGGCTGTGGCAGCTCACCCGCACCCGGCCGGGTGACGCCGTCGCCGCCGTGTTGCGCGCAGTCGCCCCGACCCAGCTGGCCGGTGCCGTCATGATGGCCGCCGGTGGCGCCGCCGCCCTGTCGGCGCCCGCGGGTGCGGCCGTGCTGCTGCTGGGACTGTGCGTCGCCGGCGCCATCGGCACCATCGCCGCCGGGTGGTATCAGGCGGCCAAGGCCGTCGCCCGCACCGAGGCGCGCCAGGCCGCCGGCCGGTCCGGGGGCTGCGGCAGCGCGTGCGCGTCGTGCACGCTGTCCTGCAAGTGATCTAGTTGCGGCTGACGTCGATGGGATGGGTCGCCAACATCGCCGTGGGCAGCGGCTGACGCCGCAACACCCGCCCCCACAGGTCGACCCGCGGTTCCACCAGCACGTCGGTGGGCAACGCCGACGACACGATCCAGTCGTCGCGCTCGATCTCACCCTCGAGTTGCCCGATGGTCCACCCGGAGTAGCCCGCATAGATGCGCACGCCCTCCACTGCGGGGGCCACGTCGTCGGGGTCGGCGTCGAGATCCACCATCGCGATGCGCCCCTGCACGTGCCGCAGCCCGGGGACGTCGCCGGCGTCGACCCCGGGGCGCAAGCGGGCCAGACACAGCGCCGCGTCCCGCTTGACCGGACCGCCCACGAACATCGTCTTCGGCTTGGCGGCCAGCTTGGTCCACTGCGGCAACACGTTGTAGACGGCGGTCTCGCTGGGCCGGTTCAGCACCACGCCCAGCGTGCCGCCGTCGTTGTGCTCGACGACGTAGATCACGCTGCGCCGGAACGTGGGCTCGAGCAGATCCGTGTTGGCCAGCAGCAGCGTGCCCGCCCGGACACGCTGCGGCGCAGGAGCCAGGTAGTCCTCCGGGTCCTCTGACTGCGCCACCCGACCATCATGACACCCGCGGCAGCCGCTCGGGGCGAACGGGCGCGGCGATGCTCGGGACTTTTGGAAAGATTCAGGGGTGGACCCGGATCGCCCGGAAATCCGACGACGGAGCAGGATCGATCAGGTGGCAGGCACGCGAAGGCATACGGTGCTGTGGCGGGCCATGCGTGCCCTCCCGGAGTTCCGTCGGCTGGTCGAACTGAGGGTCGTCAGCCAGTTCGGCGACGGGCTGTTCCAAGCGGCGCTCGCGGGCGCGCTGCTGTTCAATCCCGAACGCGGGGCCACCCCGTGGGCCATCGCGGGCGCGTTCGCCGTGCTGTTCCTGCCGTACTCGATCCTCGGACCCTTCGCCGGTGCCCTGCTCGACCGGTGGGACCGCCGGCTGGTCCTGGTCGGAGCGAACGCCGCGCGCGTGCTGATGATGCTCGCGGTGGCCACGCTGCTGCTCGTCGGCGTCGGCGACATCGGCATCCTGTGTGGGGCGCTCATCGTCAACGGATTCTCGCGCTTCGTCTCGTCGGGTCTGTCCGCGGCACTGCCCCACGTGGTGCCCCGGGAGCAGGTGGTCACCATGAACTCGCTGGCCACTGCCGCAGGCGCGGCGGCCGCGTTCTTCGGTGCCGGCTTCATGCTGGTGCCGCGCTGGCTGTTCGGCGCCGACGACACCGGCGCGTCGGTACCAATCTACTGCGCGGTGCTCCCCGTGGCGTTGGCACTGGTGTTGTCCATCCGATTCCGGCCGCACGTGCTCGGGCCCGACCACACCCGCCGCGAGGTGCACGGATCCGTGCTCTACGTGGTGGCGACCGGCTGGGGCTACGGGTTGCGGGCCGTCGCCGGGGTGCCGACGGTCGCGGCGACGCTGACCGGGCTGGCCGCCCACCGGTTCGCGATCGGGATCAACACGCTGCTGGTGCTCATCCTGGTGCGCCACGGCGACGCCGACGCCGACGTCGCCGGCCTCGGTCTGGGCACCGCCGCCGTGTTCGTCGGCTCCGTCGGAGTCGGTGGCTTCGTGGCGAACCTCCTCACGCCGTTCGCGGTGCGACGCTGGGGGCGCTACCGCACCGCCAACGGCGCCCTCGCGCTGGCGGCGGGCGTGCAACTCTGCGGTGCCGGACTGGTGCTTCCGGTGATGATCACGTGCGGTCTGCTGCTCGGCACGCTGGGCCAGATGGTCAAACTGTGTGCCGACACGGCCATGCAGATCGACGTCGACGACGCCCTGCGCGGTCACGTGTTCACCGTGCAGGACTCGCTGTTCTGGGTGTCGTTCGTCGGGGCCATCGCCGCGGCGGCGACCGTCATCCCCGGTAACGGCGACTCGCCCGGTCTCGTCGTCGCCGGCGCATTGGCCTACCTGCTGGGCCTGTTCGGTCACCTCAGCCTGGGGCGCCGGTCCAAGCCGGCGCCGTGACCACCGCGGTCTAGGGTCACTCGAGTGGCCACCGACGTCCTCACGAGCACCGTCAACGATCTCCGCGACGAGAGCGCCGACCTCGACGCGCTGGTCGCCGACCTACCCGCCGACACATGGCGGACCGCCACGCCCGCCGCGGGCTGGACCATCGCCCATCAGATCGCGCACCTGCTGTGGACCGACCGGGTGGCGACACTCTCGGTCGGCGACGAGCCCGCGTTCGCCGCGGTGGTCGCCGAGGCGGGCAAGAACCCCCTCGGCTTCGTCGACGACGGTGCCGAGGAACTGGCTCGCACGCCCCCCGCCGAACTGCTCGCGCAGTGGCGTGCGACCCGCACCGCACTGCACGACGGTCTGCTCCACGTCGCCGACGGCAGAAAACTACCCTGGTTCGGACCGCCGATGAGCGCGCCGTCGATGGCGACCGCGCGGTTGATGGAGACCTGGGCGCACGGGCTCGACGTCGCCGACGCCCTCGGGGTGCGGCGGCCACCCACCCCTCGGCTGCGTGCCATCGCCCACCTCGGCGTGCGTACCCGGGACTTCGCCTTCACCGTGCACGGGCGCACCCCTCCCCCGGCACCGTTTCACGTGAAACTAACGGCACCGGACGGCAGCGCCTGGACGTGGGGGCCCGACGACGCCGAGCAGCGCGTGACGGGGTCGGCCGCGGACTTCTGCATGCTCGTCACCCAGCGCAGACCGCGGGCCGACCTCGACGTCACCGCCGAGGGTGCCGACGCGCAGGAGTGGCTCACCATCGCGCAGGCGTTCGCGGGGCCGCCGGGGGCCGGCCGCGGCTAACGGAATCGCCCGCCGGCCCACCACGTCAGCACGCGCCACGCCGCCAGCGTGAGCCACTTCGACGGTTCACCCTCGGGCACGTCGACGTCGAACCACGTCCGCCCCGGGAGCCGCTCGCCCTGCAGCCAGCGGCCGTCGGGGCCGCCTGCCGCGCGGACGATCTCGACCGCGTCGGCCAACCGCGGGTCCAATGCCACGCCGTCGTGCGCCGCCGCCACCCGGAAGTGGTCCAGCGCACCCAGCACGCTGTACATCCAACGCTGCGGATACCGGAACCGGTGCGCCCACGACCCGACGACGCCGCCCGTCGACAACCGCCGGTCCAGACGGCGAACCAGCAGGTACTCCTCACCCGCGCGCCGCGGCCCCGCGGCCGCACCGGTGGCCTGCTCGTGGGCCAGCAGGCCCCGGCACGCGTTGAGCGTCGAGTGGAACGACGACCGCGTCGAACCCTCCACCCACTCGCAATTCCACCCGCCGTCGGCCAGCTGGTGCTCGCCGAACCACGCCGCCAGACCGGCGACGTCGACGCCCAACCATGCGCCGTTGGCCAGCGTCCACGCGTTGATGCAGACGTCGACCTCCCCGTCCCAGTACGGCAGGTCCTCGTACTCCCAGCGGGCGTTCGCGGCGATCAGTTCGGCGGTCCGGCGAGCCCGCAGCACCTCGGCGTCGACGCCCCACTCCCGCAGGTCGTTGAGCGACCACGTGGTGGCCGTCCACGGCTGGCCTTCGGTCTCCATGGCGGCGACGTCGAAGTCCGCGGGAAAGAACGCGCCGCCGTCCCACAGCCCGGTGCCGACGTCCTGCAGCGCCAGCAACCGCGCGCCGAACCCCTCGACGGCGACGCGCGCCCGCGTGGCCTGCCACGTCGGATCCGGCGCCCCCAGCAGGTCGCGCTCCACCTGCCAACGCAACGCCGGGTCGGAGTCCAGCAGCCAGGCCAGCACGTCCGCCGGCATCTCGATGGGCAGCTCTGGCATCTCGCTGGGCGCCACCCGCCCAACCTAGCGAGGCCGCCTACGGTGTCCCCGCCGAATCGGCGAACCCGTCACTGTCGACGTCGCCGAGCATCAGGTCCCAACGTCCGTCACCGTCGGCGTCGACGTAGGCCCGGCCGCCGTCCCGCCCGCCGTCCCGGCCGTCGTCCCGGCCGTCATCCCGCCCGCCGGTGAGGACGCGATCGGCCAGGCCGTCGCGATCGTGGTCCAGCAGCCGGTCGTCGGCCTGGCCGTCGCCGTCGAAGTCCACCAGCGGTCCGCCCGTCGCCTCGACGCCGTCGAGACCAAACCAGCGCAGTGCCGCGCCCCGCTGCGCCGCGACCGCCCAGGTACCCGAGCCGTCGTCGGTGAACCGCGCCTCCCCCGCGCCGACGTCGAGCACCAGGTGATCGGCGTGCCCGTCGCCGTCCAGATCGGCCAACGCGTCGTCGGGCCTGCCGTCCCCGTCGAAGTCCAACCCGATTGCGTCGAGCACGCCGTCGGCGTCGACGTCCAGCGTCGGCTCCCCCGGCCAGACGACCGCGTCGCCCAACCCGTCACCCATGCAGTAGTCCACGTGCATCCCCTCGATCCCCTCGACGAGGTTGGACGCATCAGGTCTGCCTGGCGTTCCACCACTTCTGCAACTCGGCGACGGCCTCGTCGTGGTCCAGGGGCCCGCGGTCGAGCCGGAGCTCCTTGAGGAAGTTCCACGCCTGCCCCACCACCGGACCCGCCGGGATGTCGAGGATCGCCATGATCTCGTTGCCGTCCAGATCCGGGCGCACGCGCGCCAGATCCTCCTTGGCCGCCAACTCGGCGATGCGGTGTTCGAGGTCGCTGTAGTTCGCCTGCAATCGCGCCGCCCGACGCTTGTTGCGCGTCGTGCAGTCGGCGCGCACCAGCTTGTGCAACCGCGGCAGCAGCGGACCGGCATCGGTGACGTAGCGCCGCACCGCCGAGTCCGTCCACGTGCCGTCACCGTATCCGTGGAACCGCAGGTGCAGATACACCAGCTGCGAGACGTCGTCGACCATCTGCTTGGAGTACTTCAGCGCCCGCATCCGCTTGCGGGTCATCTTCGCGCCCACCACCTCGTGGTGGTGAAAGCTCACGCCGCCGTCTTGCTCGTGCCTGCGGGTGGCGGGCTTGCCGATGTCGTGCAACAGGGCCGCCCAGCGCAGCACCAGGTCGGGGCCGGCCTCCTCGAGATCGATGGCCTGCCGCAGCACCGTCAGGGAGTGCTGGTAGACGTCCTTGTGCTGATGGTGCTCGTCGATGGCCATCCGCATGTCCCCGACCTCGGGGAGGACCTCGGCACCCAGCCCGGTCCGGACCATCAGGTCCACCCCCGCCACCGGGTCGGCGCCCAGCAGCAGCTTGTCGAGTTCGGTGGCCACGCGCTCGGCGGTGATGCGCCGCAGCTCCGGGGCCATCCGCGTCATCGCCTCGGCCACCCGCGGGGCGGGCGTGAACTCCAGCTGGGAGACGAACCGCGCCGCTCGCAGCATCCGCAGCGGGTCGTCGCCGAATGACACCTCGGGGGCCGACGGCGTGTCGAGGATGCGCTCGGCGGCCGCGCTCAACCCGTCCATCGGATCGTGGAATCGGCCGACGCCGCCGGGCTGGTCGGGGTCGACGCGCACCGCCATCGCGTTGACCTTGAAGTCGCGCCGCACCAGGTCGTCGGCGAGGCTGTCGCCGAACTCGACGGTGGGGTTGCGCGACACCTGGTCGTAGCTGTCGGCCCGAAACGTCGTGATCTCGATCCGGTTCGCGCCCTTGGCGGCCCCGATGGTGCCGAACTCGATGCCGGTGTCCCACAACCCGTCGGCCCACCGCCGGATGATGCGCGCGATGGCGTCCGGGCGGGCGTCGGTGGTGAAGTCCAGGTCGTTGACCGGTCGGTTGAGCACGGCGTCGCGCACGCTGCCGCCGACGAGGTACAGCTCGTGCCCGGCCGCGGCGAACAGCGCACCCAATTCGGTGAGCACGGCCTGGTGCGGCGCGAGGCTGCGCATGGCGGCGGCGAGCAGCGCTGCTTCCGCACTGGGGTCGGTCGGCACGTTCGGTGAGCCTACTGGGGCGTCGGCGGTGGCACGGGCCGTGGGGCCCGCGGCGGTACCGGCCACGGGGCGGACCGTAACGAGTGCGCATCAGCCCGGCGCCTTCGGCCAGTGGCGCCCAGGTCCAGAGGAGGTGGCAGCTACTATCGCTTGGGTGTCGGAGGGCGAACAGGCCAAACCACGACGGCGCCGGGGAAGGCGCCGCGGCCGACGCTCGGCAGGTCCGCCCCAGAGTGCCGCCCCCAACAGTGCCGCCCCCAACGCCGCCGCCCGCAACGCCGCGCCCGCGCCCGGCACCCCCGTCGACCCCGCAACCGGGCCGCCGCCCGCCGCCGACGCACCCCGCCCCGTGCCCAGGGCGGTGCCAGCACCCGGCCCCCGGGGCGCGGCCACCGCCCGCCGCCCCCACGACCGGCTGCGCACCGTGCACGAGACCTCTGCGGGCGGCCTGGTGATCGACGGCATCGACGGCCCCAAGGACGGGCAGGTGGCGGCGCTGATCGGCCGCGTCGACCGCCGGGGCCGCATGCTGTGGTCGCTGCCCAAGGGCCACATCGAGATGGGTGAGACCGCCGAGCAGACCGCCATCCGCGAGGTCGCCGAGGAGACCGGCATCCGAGGTGACGTACTGGCCGCGCTGGGCAGCATCGACTACTGGTTCGTCACCGAGGGCCGCCGCGTCCACAAGACCGTGCACCACTACCTCATGCGCTTCCTCGGCGGAGAATTGTCCGACGAGGACGTCGAGGTGACCGAGGTGGCGTGGGTGCCGCTGCGCGAACTGCCCTCCAAACTGGCGTACGCCGACGAACGCAAGCTCGCGCAGGTCGCCGGCGAACTCATCGACAAGCTGCACACCGACGGACCGGAGGCACTGCCGCCGCTACCGCGCACGGCGCCACGCCGCCGGCCCCAGACGCACTCGCACACCCGCAACCGGCGCACCGAGGAGCCCCCATCACCGAAGCCCGGCCGGCGGGCGAACGGCTGCGGTCAGGGCCCATGATCGAACGCGCGGCGCGGGTGACGGCCTCTCCGATCGCCCTGCGGCTGCTGGTCGCCGTCCTGTGCCTGCTGCTGGCGGTGGCGCCTGCCCTGCTGGCCCCCGGCGCGGCGGCTGCCCCCGGCGGCACCCAGTTCCTCAAGATCAGCATCGAGACCGTCACCCCCGACATCGTGAGCACCGCCGGTCCCCCCGTGGTCACGGTCTCGGGACGGGTGGCCAACATCGGCGACCGATCCGTGCGCGACGTCGTGATCCGCCTCGAGCACGGCGACGCCGTCACCGCCTCGGCCGGGCTGCGCACCAGCCTTGCCGGGGGGCTCGAGGAGTACCAACCCGTCGCCGACTTCATCACCGTGGCACCGGAACTGAACCAGGGCGACAGCGTGCCGTTCACGCTGTCCTATCCCGTGCGCGGGACCGGCGGGCCGTCGTTGCGCATCGCCGAACCGGGCGTCTACCCGCTGCTGGTCAACGTCAACGGCACCCCCGACTACGGCGCCCCCGCACGCCTGGACGACGCCCGTTTCCTGCTGCCGGTGCTGGGGGTACCGCCGGACCCGCAGGAGGCGGCCGCCGACGCGGCGAACCCCCTGGCCGCCGTCGTGGCGCCGGACACGTCGCGCCCGGTGCGCATCACGATGCTGTGGCCGCTGGCCGACCGTCCCCGGCTGGCGGCCGGGGTTCCGGGCGGCACGACGCCCGCCCGGCTCGCCGACGACGACCTGGCGACCTCGCTGGCACCGGGCGGCCGGCTCGACACCCTGCTCTCGGCCGCCGACTTCGCGACCAGCCCACGGGTGGATCCATCGGGTCAGGTGCGCAGCGCGATGTGCCTGGCCGTGGATCCCGACCTGCTGGTGACGGTCAACGCGATGACCGTCGGGTACGTCGTCGTCGACTCCCCCGACGCCGGCCTGACCGGGACGACGCATCCGGGTACCGGCCAGGAGGCCGCGGTCAACTGGTTGAGCCGGCTGAAGGCGCTGGCGCAGCGGTTGTGCGTGACGTCGTCGGTGTACGCGCAGGCCGATCTGACCGCGTTGCAGCGCGTCGGCGACCCCGGGTTGTCCTCGATCGCGACCGTCGACGCCGCCGACGTGGTGGATCAGATCCTGGGCGTGCAGTCGGTGCGCGGTGCGACGCTGGTGGGCGACGGCGCGTTGACGGGGCCCGCCGCGCGGTTGCTCGCGGACCGCGGGCCGACCGTGGCGATCGCCGCGCCGCAGTACGTGGCGCAGGATGCCAACGGCGTGCCGCCCCAGGTCGACCTGACGCCGCAACGCTACGGACCGCAACTGGTCACCGCGCCGTTCGATCCGACGGTCGGGGCGGCGCTCGCGGGCGCGGGGACGCGCCCGACGACGCCGTCGTACCTCGATCCGTCGCTGGAGGTTCCGGTGGCGCACGACTCGCCCGTGGCGCGCCGCCAGGACGCGGTGGCCGCGATCCTGTGGCGCGGGCTGCGCCCGGCGGCCCAGCCGCGCACCGAGATCCTGATGCCGCCGCTGGTGTGGGACCTGCAGCAGGAGGACGCCGCGGCCGTGCTCTCGGCGCTGGCCACCTCGATCCACTCGGGTCTGACGACCCCCCGCCCCCTGACCGCGGTGGTCGACGAGAGCGAGGCCGTGGGTCCCCCGACCGACCGGACGCCCGCGGACGCCTTCGGCAATCCCCGCGCGACGTTCACGGCCGGGGTCACCGGCGAGATCGCGTCGGTGACGGGACGGCTGTGGGGGTTGACCGCAGCACTGACCACCGACCCGCGTACCGGCCTGACCGGCGCGCGCTACACCGCGCCGCTGCGTGAGGACATGCTGCGCGCGCTCAGCCAGTCGGTCCCCCCCGATGCACGCAACGGGTTGGCCGAGCAGCGCATCCGCCGCACCGACGCCACCGTCGACGACCTGTTCAACGCCGTGACGATCGTCAACCCCGGCGGCTCCTACACCTTGGCGACCGAGCGCAGTCCGCTGCCGCTGGCCCTGCGCAACGACCTTCCCGTCCCCATCCGCGTGCGCCTCGACGTCGACGCCCCACCGGGGATGACGGTGACCGACATGGGTGTCATCGAACTGCCGCCCGGCTACCTCCCCCTGCGGGTGCCCATCGAGGTGCACTTCACCCAGCGGGTCGCCGTCGACGTCGCCCTGCGCACCGCCGACGGGCTCCCGCTGGGCGAGCAGGTCCGCCTGTCGGTGCACTCGAACGCCTACGGCAAGGTGCTGTTCTTCATCACGCTCACCGGCGGCGTCGTGCTGGCGCTGCTGGTCGGCCGCCGGTTGTGGCATCGGTTCCGCGGCCAGCCCGACCGGGCCGACCTCGATCGTCCGCCGCGCCGCGACGCCGAGCGGGGCGATCCGTTGGAGACCGCCATCGCCCACGGCGGGGACGACACGTGACCACGCCGCGTCGGCCCGCTCCCGCCCCGCCCCGCCAGCGCATCCCCCGGGGCCCCGCCCCGCGTCGTCGTGCGGGCAAGGCAGGCCCCGTCCGCGAGGAACTGTCGGACGCGGCGGTGGTGTCCCGGTCGTGGGGCATGGCGTTCGCGACGTTGATCAGCCGCATCACCGGGTTCATCCGCATCGTGCTGCTGGCCGCGATCCTGGGCGCCGCGCTCTCCAGCGCGTTCTCGGTGGCCAATCAGCTGCCGAACATGGTGGCGGCGCTGGTGCTCGAGGCGACGTTCACCGCGATCTTCGTGCCGGTGTTGGCACGCGCCGAGCGCGACGATCCCGACGGCGGAACGGGTTTCGTGCGCCGCCTGGTGACGTTGGCGACGGCGCTGCTGCTGGTCACCACGATCCTGTCGGTGGCCGCCGCGCCGCTGCTGGTGCACCTGATGCTGGGCGACGACCCGCTGGTGAACCGGCCGTTGACGACGGCGTTCGCGTATCTGCTGCTGCCGCAGGTGATCTTCTACGGCCTGTCGTCGGTGTTCATGGCGATCCTGAACACCCGCAACGTCTTCGGTCCCCCGGCCTGGGCGCCGGTGGTCAACAACCTGGTGGCGATCGCGACGCTGGGTCTCTACGTGCTGGTGCCCGGTGAGCTGTCGCTCGATCCCGTGGAGATGGGCAACGCCAAGCTGCTGGTGCTCGGCATCGGCACCACGCTGGGGGTGTTCGCCCAGAACGCGGTGCTGTTCGTCGCGATCCGGCGGGAACGGGTCAGTCTGCGCCCGCTGTGGGGCATCGACAAGCGGCTGAAGAAGTTCGGCATGATGGCGCTGGCGATGGTGCTGTACGTCGTGATCAGCCAGATCGGCATGATCGTCGGCAATCAGATCGCCAGCGGCGCCGCCGCGTCCGGGCCCGCGATCTACAACTACACGTGGCTGGTGTTGCAGCTGCCGTTCGGCCTGATCGGGGTGACGGTGCTGACCGTCGTCATGCCGCGGCTGTCGCGCAACGCGGCGGCGGGTGACGGGCCCGCCGTCCTGGCCGATCTGTCGCTGGCCACCCGCCTGACCATGGTGACGCTGATCCCGGTGGTGGCGTTCATGACGGTCGGGGGGCCCGCGATCGGCAGCGCGCTGTTCGCGTACGGCAACTTCGGCGCGACCGACGCGGGCTACCTGGGCATGGCGATCACACTGTCGGCCTTCACGCTGATCCCCTATGCGATGGTGCTGCTGCAGCTGCGGGTGTTCTACGCCCGCGAGCAACCGTGGACGCCGATCGCGCTGATCCTCGTCATCACCACCGTCAAGATCGTCGCCTCGCTGGCGGCGCCGCATCTGACCGACGACCCCGACCTCGTCGCCGGCTACCTGGGTCTGGCCAACGGCCTCGGCTTCCTCGCCGGCGCCACCCTGGGCCACGTCCTGTTGCGTGCCAACCTCAAACCGCCGGCGGGGCGTCTCATCACGCTGCCGGTGATCCGCACCATCCTGGTCACCATCGCCGGGTCGCTGGCGGCGGGCCTGGTGGCGCACGTGATCGACCAGCTGACGGGCCTGGAGACGCTCACCGAGTCGGCGGGCGCCGGCGGTTCCCTGCTGCGCCTGCTGGTGCTCGGCCTGGTGATGTTGCCGATCATCGGTGCGGTGATGGTGGCGGCCAAGGTGCCCGAGGCCGCTGCTGCGCTGGCGTTCGTGCGGCGCCGACTGGGTCGCGGTACGGCGTCGACGCCTGCCGCCGCATCGGCTCCCGCGGCGCTGTCCGGCGGCACGGTGAGCGGTCCGCGAGGACCCTCGGCGGCACCGGCCGTCCCGCCTGATCGGCGACACCCCTTCCCGTACCCTGAGCACATTGATTCGCATCCGCGAGCCGCCGGCCCGTCCCGGCCGGCCCCGCGGGTGATCCCTCCGGCAGGAGTTGCCGGAGTCCCTCCGTGGAAAGGACCAGCGGTGAGCGACGACTCCGCACACGGTTCCGCGGCGGGCGCCGACGCCGGAGCCACCACGCGCCTCCCGGTGCCGTCGGCCGACGACTTCGAACCCGACGTCTCCGATCACGAGTCGGCGACGGCGTCGGTTCCGGTGTCCGGCCGCCCACCGGCCGACTACGCCGGGGATCCCACGCGCGAGCCCATGACGTTCGGCGTGCCCAGCGAGCCCGCCATCGAGGCCGCCACCGACGACGAGGTGCACCTCATCCCCGGCGCCACCATCGCGGGCGGTCGCTACCGGTTGCTCGTCTCCCATGGCGGACCACCGCACCTGCAGTTCTGGCATGCCCTCGACACCGCACTCGACCGGCAGGTGGCGTTGACGTTCGTCGACCCCGACGCGCAACTGCCCGACGCCGAGTTGCAGGAGATCCTGGCCCGCACCCTCAAGTTGAGCCGGCTCGACATGCCCGGTGTGGCCCGGGTGCTCGACGTGGTGCACACCGGTTCCGGCGGGTTGGTGGTCTCGGAGTGGATTCGTGGCGGGTCGCTGGTCGAGGTGGCCGAGACGGCCCCGTCGGCCATCGGCGGTGCGCGGGCCATCCAGTCGCTCGCGGCGGCTGCCGAAGCGGCCCACCGGCTGGGTGTCGCGCTGTCGATCGATCATCCCGGCCGCGTCCGCGTCAGCATCGACGGCGACGTCGCGCTGGCCTTCCCCGCCACGCTGCGCGAGGCCACCCCGGAGGGTGACATCAGGGGCATCGGCGCCGCGCTGTACGCGCTGCTGGTGAACCGCTGGCCGCTGCCGGAGATCGGGTCGCCCAGCGGGTTGGCACCTGCAGGCAAGGACACCGCCGGTCAGGCGCAGGAGCCGCGCGCCATCGATCGGGACATCCCGTTCCAGATCTCGGCGGCGGCGGCGCGGGCCGTTCAGGAGAACGGCGGCATCCGCACGGCGGGCACGCTGCTGAACCTGCTGCAGCAGGCGACGGCCGTGGCCGACCGCACCGAGCTGCTCTCCCCCGTGAACGGGCCGGACGGTTCCGAGGGCGGCGCGCCCGACGGCGCGGTGGGCAGCGGTGCTGCCCTGAGCAGGCGGCGCAAGGGCCTGATCATCGGGTTGGCGGTGGGCGCGGTGATCCTCGTCGGCGGTCTGGTGGCGTTGGCGTCCGCCCTGCGGGGCGTGTTCGGCGACGTCGGCGGCGGCATCGACCGTCAGCAACTCGGTCTCAACGCGCCCACCAGCGAGACCAGCACCGCGAACACCGGTGTGGTGAAACCCGTTCGCGCAACGGTGTTCTCACCGGGCGGCGAGGCGGACAACCCGCAGGACGCGGGGCTTGCCATCGACGGCAACCCGGCGACGGCGTGGCCCACGGACACCTACAGCGACGCGGCGCCCTTCCCGTCGTTCAAGAGTGGCGTCGGGCTCATCCTGCAGCTGCCCGAACCCACGGCGGTCGCGTCGGTGACGCTGAACCTCAACAGCACCGGCACCTCGATCCAGATCCGCTCCGCACAGTCTGCGACGCCCGCGGCGCTGTCGGACACCACCGAACTCACGCCTCCGACGCCCATGCGGCCGGGGTCCAACACCATCGACATCGCCAATCCCACGCCGACGTCGAACCTGCTGGTGTGGATCACCACGTTGGGCACCGTGGACGGCAAGAGCGAAACCGCGCTGTCGGACATCCAGCTCAAGACGGCAGGCTGAGTTCGGGCGCCCAAACTGGTGTCACGAGGGGGCCTCGAGCCGACCTAGGGTTTTGCTGTGAGCAGCTTCGCCGATGGGGACGGCACCGAGCCGTCCGACGCCGAACTCCTGGCAGCCCACGTCGCCGGTGACCGGCACGCGTTCGCCACGCTGTTCGGCAGGCACCGGCTGCAGCTGCGCCGGGTGGCGCATCGGGCGAGCTACAACCGCGACGACGCCGACGATGCCCTGCAGGATGCCCTGTTCTCGGCGCATCGCGCGGCGGCAGGGTTCCGCCACGATGCGTCGGTGAGCAGCTGGCTACACCGCATCGTCGTCAATTCGTGCGTGGACCGCTTGCGCCGCAACAAGATCCATCCGACGGTGCCGCTGGAGGACGACGCGCACCCGAGCGCTGACCCGACCGCGAACGTCGACACGGCCGTGGTGGTGCAGCGCGCCTTGCTGCGCCTGCCCGTGGAGCAGCGTGCCGCCATCCTCGCGGTGGACATGCACGGCTATTCGGTGGCGGAGGCAGCCGCCCTTCTGGGCGTACCCGAGGGCACGGTCAAGAGTCGACGCGCCAGGGGGCGGGCCCGCCTGGCGGAGTATTGCCGACCGCTGGTGGCCGACGGGCCGTCAGTAGCCGTAGCCCCCGAACCCATAGCCCGGCCCGCCGTTGACGACGGACGACAGGCATCCCGGGATGTTGCGGCAGGCGATGATGGCCCCGGCGCCGGGTGAGGCGCCCCGCACCGCGGGTGGGTTGTTCGGGATGCCGCAGGTCTGCAGGTAGGGGTTGAACGGCTGGATGAACTGAACGCACGGCTCGGCCGACGCGACACCGGGCGCCGCCGCGATGGTGACCGCGGCCGCCAGGGTTCCGGCTCCCGCGAAGGCGGCCGATGCCAGGGCCATCAGCCTTCGACTAGACATCAGTGCCGACCTTCTTCCATCACGTGCGCAGCTTCTTCGTCCAACCATTGAACGCCCGCCGGGGGCTGAACATTCCCTGAATGCGCGAACGAGTGCGTACCACCGGCCGCGCCGGGGAACAGCGGGCCCTACGCTGGTGTTATATGCGTGCCGACGCGCAACGCGCGCACCGGCGAGAAACGAGAAGGGTGGACATGACCTCCAATCCCACGGTTCACGACGTCATCATCATCGGTTCGGGCCCTGCCGGCTACACGGCCGCGGTCTACACGGCGCGGGCGCAGCTCAAGCCCTTGGTGTTCGAGGGCGTGCAGTTCGGTGGCGCATTGATGACCACCACCGAGGTGGAGAACTACCCCGGGTTCAAGGAGGGCATCACCGGCCCCGAGCTCATGGCGGAGATGCGCGAGCAGGCCGAGCGCTTCGGCGCGGACCTGCGCATGGAGGACGTCGACGCGGTGTCGCTCGAGGGACCCGTCAAGACGGTCACGGTCGGTGACGAGACGTTCCAGGCCAAGGCCGTCATCCTCGCCATGGGTGCGGCGGCCCGTCATCTCGGGGTGCCCGGGGAGCAGGAGCGCATCGGCACCGGTGTCAGCACCTGTGCGACGTGTGACGGCTTCTTCTTCCGCGACCAGGAGATCGCCGTCGTCGGCGGTGGCGACTCGGCGATGGAGGAGGCGCTGTTCCTGACGCGGTTCGCCAGCCACGTGACGCTGATCCACCGGCGCGAGGAGTTCCGGGCCAGCAAGATCATGCTGGAGCGCGTGCAGGCCAACGAGAAGATCACGGTGCTCACCAACACGGTGGTCACCGAGGTCGAGGGCGAGCCCAAGGTGTCGGGTCTGCGGTTGAGCAACACCGTCACCGGCGAGGAGTCCAAGCTGGCGGTCACCGGTGTCTTCGTCGCGATCGGGCACGACCCGCGGTCGTCGCTGGTGCGCGGCCAGGTCGAGCTGGACGACGAGGGTTACGTGAAGGTGCTCGGCCGCACCACCTCCACCACGATCGACGGCGTGTTCGCCGCGGGTGACCTCGTCGACCACACCTACCGCCAGGCGATCACGGCGGCGGGCAGCGGCTGTTCGGCGGCCATCGACGCCGAGCGCTGGCTTGCCGACCACAAGTGACGCCGTTCCCGAACACGCTGCACCAGAACCACATCCACCGAACACACGTCCACCGAACAACCCCATCGAAGGAGCGCAACCATGAGCAGTGACGGTGCGACCGTCAAGGTCACCGACGACACGTTCGCGGCCGACGTCCTCTCCAGCTCGACCCCCGTGTTGGTCGACTTCTGGGCCACCTGGTGCGGTCCGTGCAAGATGGTCGCGCCCGTGCTCGAGGAGATCGCCACGGAGAAGGCCGGCGCGCTGACCGTCGCCAAGATCGACGTGGACGCCAACCCGGCGACCGCACGCGACTTCCAGGTGGTGTCCATCCCCACCATGATCTTGTTCAAGGACGGCCAGCCGGTGAAGCGCATCGTCGGCGCCAAGGGCAAGGCCGCGCTGCTGCGCGAGATCGGCGACGCCGTCTGACGTCGTGACTCCCGGATGCGGGGGTGTGGCACACGCCGCGCCCCCGGCCTCCGGGTTTCCGGATTCTGCGGCCGGTCTGAGACAATACTGGCTAGTCCGTCAGCGGCCGCCACCATGCGGGTCGCGGCCGTCCGTGACTGAAAGGCCTGGTTATGTCGAGTCTGCGCCGCGGCGACCGGGGAGGCGCGGTCGTCGAGATCCGTGCGGCCCTCGCCGCCCTGGGACTCATCGACAACCCCGACGCCGATCTCACCACCGGCAAACACGTCGCCTTCGACGCGTTCGACGACGAACTCGATCACGCCGTCCGGGCCTTCCAACAGCACCGTGGCCTGCTCGTCGACGGCGTCGTCGGCGAGGCCACCTACCGTGCCCTCAAGGAGGCGTCCTACCGGCTGGGCGCCCGTACGCTGGCCCACCAATTCGGTGCCCCGATGTACGGCGACGACGTCGCCACGCTGCAGGCCCGGTTGCAGGAACTCGGGTTCTACACCAACCTCGTCGACGGCTACTTCGGGTTGCAGACCCACAACAGCCTGATGTCCTATCAGCGGGAGTACGGCCTGTACCCCGATGGCATCTGCGGTCCCGAGACGCTGCGGTCGCTCTACTTCCTGGGTTCTCGCGTCACCGGCGGATCGCTGCACGCGATTCGCGAGGAGGAGTTGGTCCGCCGCTCCGGACCGCGACTGTCGGGTAAGCGGGTGATCATCGATCCGGGCCGCGGCGGTGCCGATCACGGCGCCATCATGAACGGGCCCTCGGGTCCGATCAGCGAGGCCGACATCCTGTGGGACTTGGCGAGCCGTCTGGAAGGTCGCATGACGGCCATCGGCATGGAGACGTTCCTGTCGCGCCCGGTGGCCGGCAGCCCGACCGACGCCGAGCGCGCGAACACCGCGAACACCGTCGGCGCGGACCTGATGATCAGCCTGCGCTGCGCCAGCCTGCCGGCGTCGGCGGCCAACGGGGTGGCGTCGTTCTACTTCGGCAACGCGCACGGCTCGGTGTCGACCATCGGCCGCAACCTTGCCGACTTCATTCAGCGAGAAGTGGTGGCGCGCAGCGGTTTGCGTGATTGCCGCACCCACGGTCGGACTTGGGATCTGTTGCGGCTCACCAGGATGCCCACCGTACAGGTGGACGTAGGCTACACCAGCAGCCAGCACGATCGAGAGCTGATGGCGTCTCCGCAGATTCGCGACTGCATCGCCGAGGGCATCCTGGCCGCGGTGAAGCGGCTCTACCTGCTGGGCAAGAACGACCGCCCGACGGGTACCTTCACCTTCGCCGAGTTGCTCGCCCACGAGATGTCGGTGGAGCAGCAGGCCGCCAACGGCTGACCGCCGCCTTGGCGCCTCGCCTCAGAGGCACGGGCCCGCTCCCGCACCCACCGGCTGGGTGAGTTGGGCGGTGGCCAGCAGGCGTTCGAGCGCCGCCTCCACGTCGGCCTTCCATCCCAGGCCCTGTTCGAGTTCCAGTCGCAGCCGCGGAAAGTAGCGGTGCTGCGCGACGACGACGAACCCGACGTCGGTGAGGAAGTCGGCGTCGACGATGCACTGCTCGGCCGAGCAGTCCCCCAGCGCCTGCAGGACCGGACGCACGTCCGGGGTGACGAGCCGGGGGTCCGTCAGTTCGGCGGCCTCGGCGGTACAACCGAACGCCTCGAGAGCGCGCACGCCGCGACGCACCAGGTCCTCGACCACCGCCGCGATCAACCCCTTCGGAAGCGCGTGTGCGTCCTCGTCCGAGGTGTCGACTCCGACCGTGGTGAGCAAGACTGCGTCGGCGCTGACCGGACCGGTCGGGAAGACTCCGGCACGGGGGATGGCGCGGGGCGGCGCGTAGAAGGCGTACCCCAGGCAGGCGGCGTCCGCGTCGGGCAGCACCGGGGCGCGGTCGGCGTCCTCGGGCGGGCAGTGCACCGCCACCTGGCCGCAGGACCCCCACTCGAGCATGACCATCGACAGCCACGCTTCCTTCTCGAACTCGGGGTCGACGAGGTGATCGTCACCGTTCATCGCCGCGGGATCGACTTCCCAGAACACGCACCGGCGGGCGTGCTTGGGGAGCTGCTCGAAGGCTTCGAGCCGCAACGCGGTGATTCGTGCGGGCACTACGCTCCCCCGGTCTGTGCTGACGACGTCTCGTGCCCCTCCAGGATAGGAGACTGGCGCGGCTTGGGCCCGACGCGTCGGCTCTGCTCGACCGTGACGCTCATCGCCGATGAATCTGGCTGGGACACAACGTCTTTCTCCTCGATACCGGAATCCGTCACCCCGACGGCCAGGTGGCCGTCACAGTGACGGAATGACCCGGTGTCGTCGTGCATGCCTCGACAGCGCCGAAAATCGCCTCCGGGCCGTCCTCAGTCCTTCGCCGAATTCATCAGGTCGACGATTCGCTGCAGATCGTCCACCGAGCCGAACTCGACGACGATCTTGCCCTTGCGCTTGCCGAGGCTCACCGTCACCCGGGTGTCGAACGCCGAGGACAACTGCTCGGCCACGTCCTGTAGGCCCGGCATCTGGATCGGCTTGCGTCGCGGCGTCGGGCCCGACTCCTTGCCGTCGCGGTTGGCCAGGGTCACGGCCTCCTCGGTCGCGCGAACCGACAGGCCCTCGGCGACGATGCGCGCCGCGAGTTCCTCCTGCTGTTCCGGGCTGCCCTCGAGTGCCAACAGCGCTCGCGCGTGGCCCGCCGACAGGACGCCCGCCGCGACGCGGCGCTGCACCGCCACCGGCAACCGCATGAGACGGATCATGTTGGTGATCACCGGCCGCGACCGTCCGATGCGCGCCGCCAACTCCTCGTGCGTCACGTCGAACTCGTCGAGCAGTTGTTGGTACGCCGCCGCCTCTTCGAGGGGGTTCAGCTGGGCACGGTGGATGTTCTCCAACAACGCGTCGCGGAGCATTGCGTCGTCGGCGGTCTCCCGGACGATGGCCGGCAACGTGGCCAGCCCGGCCTCCTGCGCGGCACGCCACCGCCGCTCCCCCATCACCAATTGGTAGCGGGCGCCGCCGGCGGAACCGTCGACCGGTCGCACGACGATCGGCTGCATGAGACCGAACTCGCGGATCGAGTGCACCAGCTCGGCGAGAGCGTCACCGTCGAACACGCTGCGCGGCTGCTTCGGGTTGGGTTCGATGGCCGCGGGATCGATCTCGCGGTACACCGCCCCGACGTCCGACACCGGCAGATCGGGAACCGCCGTCGGTGCGGGCTGCCCTCCGCCGATCACGACGTCGGCGGCGGCGTTGCCCATGCGCAGATCGCTGCGCTCCCCGTCGGGCGGCCCGGTGGGGATCAGCGAGGCGAGGCCGCGGCCGAGACCACTCTTCTTGCTCCGCGGCTGGTTCACTGGCGTCCTCTCGTCGTTCCGCGTTCTGCGATCTCCCGGCTGGCGTCCAAGTAACTCATGGCACCGCGCGATCCCGGGTCGTAGTCGAGGATGGTCATCCCGTATCCGGGTGCCTCGGAGACCTTGACGCTGCGTGGGATCACGGTTCGCAAGACCTTGTCGCCGAAGTGCGCCCGCACGTCGACCGCCACCTGGTCCGCGAGCTTGGTGCGGCCGTCGTACATCGTGAGCACCACGGTGGTGACGTCCAAGCTCTGGTTCAAGTGCGCCTTCACCATCTCGATGTTGCGCAGCAGCTGCCCCACGCCTTCCAGCGCGTAGTACTCACATTGGATCGGAATCAACACCTCGGGTGCCGCGACCAAGGCGTTGATGGTCAAGAGTCCGAGCGACGGTGGGCAGTCGATGAAGACGTAGTCGAAGTCGTAGTTGGTGAGTGCGGCGAGCGCGCTCCGGAGCCGCGTTTCACGTGCGACCATGCTCACCAACTCGATCTCAGCGCCCGCGAGGTCGATGGTCGCGGGGACGCAGTAGAGCCGCTCGTTGTGCGGGCTCTGCTGCAACGCCTCCTCGAGCGAGATCTCGCCGATGAGGACCTCGTACGACGACGCGGTACCCGGACGGTGCTCGATGCCCAACGCCGTGCTGGCATTTCCCTGCGGGTCCAGGTCGATCACCAAGGTCTTCAGTCCCTGCAGTGCCAGGGCCGCCGCGACGTTGACCGCAGTGGTCGTCTTGCCGACGCCACCCTTCTGATTCGCGATCGTGAAGACCCGTTGCCGCTCGGGGCGGGGCAGCCCCTGCCCCTTGGCCTTGTGCAGCAGCCGTACCGCGCGCTGTGCTTCCGCACCGATCGGGGTGTCCACCGCGGGCTCCTGCCACGTCGGCTCTTCCGGCGCCACCCATGTTTCACGTGAAACATCGCTCGACTTTGCGTCCGCACCAGACGGCGGCGGTGCCCCGGGGGGAACGTCCTGACGACTCATCGGCGCGCTCCCCCGCGGCTCGCTGGACGACCCTGCCGCGGCTTGCGCACCACGCGCCGCGCGACGACCACGGTCGCGGGTGGAGTCAAAAAGTTCACGCCACATTTCACCACTTTCACGTCCTCGGCACCCAACGACTCCATGACACCGCGGTGTCTGATGATCTCGTCCTGCGCACGTTCACCCTTCATCGCCAGCATCCGGCCGCCGTCACGCACCAGCGGCAGACACCAGCGGCTCAGCTTGTCGAGGGAGGCCACGGCTCGTGACGTGACCGCGTCGATCTGGCCGACCTGCTGCCGAACGTCCTTGTCCTCGGCACGACCGCGGACGACGGTCACTTCGATGCCCAACTCGTCGACGACCTCCTGGAGGAAGTCCGCGCGACGCAGCAACGGCTCGATCAGGATGACACGGACTCCCGGCTTGGCCAACGCAATGGGGATGCCGGGAAGGCCGGCGCCACTGCCGACGTCGGCCACGGTCTCCGCGGGGTGTATGAGGTCGGCGACCGCCGCACCGTTCAGGACGTGGCGGGTCCACAACCGGTCGACTTCGCCGGGTCCGATGAGACCGCGTTCGATGCCGGCGCCGGCCAAGATCTTGGTATACGTGGTCGCCTGGTCGACGCGCGACCCGAACGCCTGCTCGGCCTCCGGGGGCGTCGGCGGGACTTCACCATGTTTCACGTGAAACATCCTCCGCGGCCGAAACAGGGAAACTACATCTATGTAAGTAGGGCCGGCACGATCTTCGTGCCGGCCCCGGTGCCATCAGGCGGGGAGAACCACCACGCGTCGGGATGGCTCCGCGCCCTCGCTCTCGCTACGGACCCCGTCGACGACGGCGACCGCGTCGTGGACGATCTTGCGCTCGAACGGCGTCATCGGATCGAGGACTTCGCGCTGCCCCGTCTCCACGACGCGCCGCGCGATCCGGTCACCCAGTTCCGCCAACTCGTCCCGGCGGCGTCGCCGCCAACGCGCGATGTCGAGCATGAGGCGACTGCGCTCGCCGGTCTTCTGGTGCACGGCCAGTCGGGTCAGCTCTTGCAGCGCATCGAGCACCTCGCCCTTGCGCCCCACCAGCTTGTTGAGGTCTCCCCCGCCGTCGATGCTCACCACCGCGCGGTCACCCTCGACGTCGAGGTCGATGTCACCGTCGAAGTCGAGCAGGTCGAGCAACTCTTCCAGATAGTCGCCGGCGATCTCGCCCTCGGCGACCAACCTCTCCTCGAGATCGGCAGCCTTGGTCGACTCGCCAGCGGCGCGTTCGGTGGTATCGGCGTCTGTCATGTTCGTCCTTCCTGATCTGCAGGTGAATCACGGAGAGTCGGCATGGGGATCGAGCCCCGACGCCTCCCCGTCAAGATCGTCGTTTCCGCGGACGGTTGTTGGTGCGTCGCGCGGTGGCACCCTTCGCGGTGCCGTTACGAGGTGTCGCCTTCGGCGGGGACGCCTTCTGGGTCTCGCCTACCGCCGGCGCGTCGGACGACGTCGGCACGTCGTCGGCGTCGGCCCCGCCGGGCGTCAGGGGCTCCGAGGACTCCGCGGACTCCGCGTCGTCGCCGGCCGGTGTGGCCGCCCCGGGCTTGCCGCCGGGCACGGGCTTGGCACCGGGGGCGGGCTTGTTGCGCTTGGGCCGGGCACCGGGGGCCGGGGCATTGGACGACTGCCGCTCCTTGGCGGCGAGCTTCGCCTCTTCTTCGCGCTTCTCGATCTTGCCGAACACGTAGTGCTGCTGGCCGTAGGTCCAGATGTTGTTCGACACCCAGTACAGGATGATGGCGAGCGGCAGGAACGGACCACCGACCACGACGCCCAGCGGGAAGACGTACAGCGCCAGCTTGTTCATCATCGCGGTCTGCGGATTGGCCGCGGCTTCTGGACTCTGTCGTGCCACCGACGCCCGGCTGTTGAAGTGCGTCGCGATGCCGGCGATCACCATGAGCGGCAACCCCACGCAGATCACGGCGATGCGATCGAACTCGGTGAACGCGTCCAGGCCGACCGTCTGGATCATCGACGCACCCAACGGCGCACCGAACAGGTTCGCGTCCAGGAAGTGCGCGACGTCCGTCGCGCTGAAGAGGTAGTTGCCGATCGAGCGGTTCTCTTCGACGCTGAGGCCCAGTCGACCGATCCCGGTCTGGGTGCGGTTGAACGACATCAGCACGTGGTAGAGACCGAGGAACACCGGTACCTGAGCCAGCATGGGCAGGCAGCCCAGGATGGGGTTGAAGCCGTGATCCTTCTGCAGCTTCTGCATCTCCAGCGCCATCCGCTGACGATCCTTGCCGTACTTCTTCTGGAGCGCCTTGATCTGCGGTTGCAGTTCCTGCATCTGCCGCGTCGTCTCGATCTGACGCACGAAGGGGCGGTACAGGATCGCGCGCAGCGTGAAGACCAGGAACATGACCGACAGGGCCCAGGCGAAGAAGTTGGTCGGTCCGAGCAGGAAGGCGAACAGCTTGTACCAAAGCCACATGATCGCCGAGACCGGATAGTAGATGTAGTCCAGGCTCGCCCAGTTAAACACGTAAATCGCTCCTCAACGTCGCGGCCGGGTCGGCGGTGGTGCCGTCATCGGCATCGGCATCTGACTTGGTGGACGGCCGCGGGTCCGGTATCGGATCCCATCCTCCCCGATGCCAGGGACCGCACTTGCCCAAGCGGACGAGAGTGAGGCCCACACCCCGCAGCAAGCCGTGCACGCGAAGGGCGTCGACGGCGTACTGACTGCACGTCGGGGTGAACCGACACGCGGGGGGCCGGAACGGCGAGATCATGTTGCGGTACAGCTCGATGAGCTGGATGGCGGCGCGGGCCACGACGCGCGACGGCGAACGATCCGTCATCGTCGGGCTTTCCGCAGCGCCGTACGTAGGTCGCCGTCGAGCCGCGCGGATTCGGCGCCGGCGCTCTTGGGCAGCGCACGGATGACCAGACGATCGCCCGGTTCGAGTTCGGCGAGGACGCCGCGCGCCACGTGCCGCAGCCGACGGGACACCCGGTGGCGTACGACTGCGTTGCCGACGGACTTGGAGACCACCAAGCCGACGAGGGGTGGACGGGTGTCTTCGGCCGATCCGCGCAGCGCGTGCACCACGAGGTGCGGCTGGGCGGCTCGCACTCCTCGAGTGACCGTCAGCCCGAAGTCCGTCGACCGTGTCATCCGGTACTGGGCCGGAAGCACCGCGCTGGAACCTGCGTCACATCACGCAGTGAGGGAGCGGCGACCCTTGCCCCGGCGAGCGGACACGATGGCCCTACCGGCACGGGTGCGCATGCGCAGCCGGAAACCGTGCACACGCGCGCGGCGACGGTTGTTGGGCTGGAACGTCCGCTTGCCCTTGGCCACGGCTGTCACTCCTCAGTTACGTTTGGCGGCACCGCAGTCATCACGCGTGAGCGAGACGGTGCGAACCACTGGGTAGTCCCGGCGCGTACCCCGAAAGCCTCTCGGGTCGCTGCCGTGTCGCCACGTTCGGGCCGACCGTTCGAGGGTACTGACGAGATTTCCCTAGGTCAAACCGCTCCCGTCCCGCCCCCACCCCGGGTCGACGACGCCGGAACCGCGGTGTTTCGCAGACCACTTCCGACGACCGCTGCGACGCACGTCCGCCGCTGCCGCGAGCCCTCCCGGATCGATCCCCGCCAATGTTGCAGAACGGTTGGCACCCGCGGCGAAAACTGTTAGCTTCTGGCAGTGCCGTTTCGGAATGGAGCGGCAGACGACCACAAATCGAGGATGGCCACCAACCCGCGAGCCCACAGCCGATCACTGTGACGAGCCCAGGGTGCAACCGTCCCATGCACACGACATCGACACGACGCCGCTGCACGCTGTCCACAGACTGTGGATAAGTATGTGGACAGTTTCGTCGTCGTTCTATATGGCCACGTCAGCGCGGTGGCTTCAAGGGGGTACGCCACGTGACCGGTGACCCCGACGCACCCTTCGTCACCATCTGGAACGACGTCGTCGCCGAACTCAACGGCGACGGCAGTTCGTCGCGGGGCTCCGACGGCGTCGCGTTGTCCACCTTGACGCCGCAGCAGCGTGCGTGGCTCAAGCTGGTCAAGCCACTCGTCTTGGCCGAGGGCTTTGCGCTGTTGTCGGTCCCGTCGTCGTTCGTCCAGAACGAGATCGAACGCGGGCTGCGTGAGCACATCGTCACCAGCCTCAGCCGCCGGCTCGGCCAGCGCGTCGAACTCGGGGTCCGCATCGCCGACCCCGAGCCCGACACCGAGCATGCCGACGATCGCGGACCTGCCGCGGCCCCGGCGCACTCCGACACCGACGAGGTCGACGAAGACGGTGAGGCGCTCGCCAGCGCGGAGGCCAGTTGGCCGAGTTTCTTCACCAGCCGCCCGCCGGCGTCCACCACCTCCACCGACGTCAGCCTCAACCGGCGCTACACGTTCGAGACGTTCGTCATCGGTGCCTCCAACCGGTTCGCGCATGCGGCCACGCTCGCCATCGCCGAGGCGCCGGCCCGCGCGTACAACCCCCTGTTCATCTGGGGAGAATCCGGTCTCGGCAAGACGCACCTGCTGCACGCGGCCGGCAACTACGCCCAACGTCTCTTCCCCGGGATGCGCGTGAAGTACGTCTCCACCGAGGAGTTCACCAACGACTTCATCAACTCCCTGCGCGACGACCGCAAGGCGTCGTTCAAGCGGAGCTACCGCGACATCGACGTGCTGCTGGTCGACGACATCCAGTTCATCGAGGGCAAGGAAGGCATCCAGGAGGAGTTCTTCCACACCTTCAACACCTTGCACAACGCGAACAAGCAGATCGTCATCTCGTCGGATCGGCCGCCCAAGCAGCTGGCCACCCTCGAAGACCGTCTCCGGACCCGGTTCGAGTGGGGTCTGATCACCGACGTCCAGCCACCCGAACTCGAGACGCGCATCGCGATCTTGCGCAAGAAGGCCCAGATGGACCGCCTGGACGTCCCCGACGACGTCCTGGAGCTGATCGCCAGCAGCATCGAGCGCAACATCCGCGAGCTCGAGGGCGCGTTGATCCGCGTGACGGCCTTCGCCTCGTTGAACAAGACCACCATCGACAAGTCGCTGGCCGAGATCGTCCTGCGCGACCTGATCTCCGATGCCAGCACCATGCAGATCAGTACGGCCACCATCATGGCGGTGACGGCCGACTACTTCGAAACGTCGGTGGAGGAGCTGCGGGGGCCCGGCAAGACGCGCGCCCTGGCCCAGTCGCGTCAGATCGCGATGTACCTGTGTCGCGAGCTCACCGACCTCTCGTTGCCCAAGATCGGCCAGGCCTTCGGCCGCGATCACACCACGGTGATGTACGCCGAGAAGAAGATTCGCAGCGAAATGGCCGAGCGGCGCGAGGTTTTCGACCACGTCACCGAACTCACCACGCGCATCCGCCAGCGTTCCAAGCGCTGACGCACGGCGTTTCTCGTCGACTCCTGATCGACTGCCGGTCGACTCCCCCGCGACGCCCGTCGGACCCCGGCGAGCGCGTCCACGTCGCCCTGCCGTGCCGTCTGACGGCGTCTCGTCACGCTCGCACGTAGCCGGCCGCGCGGCGACGTGTCCGGCGTGTCCCGCACCCGACACGCTGTCGGCGCTGCCATACTGCGGACCGTCGGCCAACACATCGCGTCACATCCGCACCACCCGTCACCCCGAGACCTCGTGGACACGCTCGTGCACAACCGTCTAATGGACACCCGTCAGCCGAGGCGGGCCGTGGATGAGACACCACTCATCCACGAGCACTCCCGGACACCTCCGCCGACGTCCACGAGCCATCCACACCCGCCGAACCGCTCCGACCTGCGATGAGGTGGTCTGGTCCACAGCTTCCACACCCCCTAATACTGTTACCTAGATATCTTCTAGAGAAATCCCTTAGAACACAGGGCTTGGGGACGCACCGAACGAGCGCCGGTGGCACCCCCTCGGACGGCGGTCCGTCGGTGGCATCGATTAGCTTTCAACTTGGAGCCGGAGGCTCTACGGTGGTTCTTCGACGACCCGCCGCGGTCGTCGCAGTGCAGCGTCACGAACGACCGCGAGAGCGTCGCAGGTCCGCTGCTTGACGCATGTAGTTCGGGTCATCGAAGGGACGCTATGGACGTGGCGACGACAGCCGGTCTGACCGACTTGAAGTTTCGCCTGGTGCGCGAAGACTTCGCCGACGCCGTCGCGTGGGTGGCACGGATCCTGCCGAGCAGGCCCACGGTCCCGGTGCTCTCCGGTGTGCTGCTGACCGGCTCCGACGACGGGCTGACCATCTCGGGCTACGACTACGAGGTGTCGGCCGAGGTTCGCGTGGCAGCCGAGATCGCCTCTCCTGGAAGCGTTCTGGTGTCCGGACGACTGCTGTCCGACATCACCAAGGCACTGCCCGCAAAGCCGGTGGACGTCAGCGTCGAGGGCACGCGCGTCGCGCTGAGCTGCGGTAGCGCTCGGTTCTCGCTGCCGACCATGGCCGTCGAGGACTACCCGACCCTGCCCACCATGCCGGAGGACACCGGCGTCGTGCCGTCGGACGTCTTCTCCCAGGCGATCGGTCAGGTGGCGGTGGCGGCCGGCCGTGACGACACGTTGCCCATGCTCACCGGCATCCGCGTCGAAATCTCGGGTGAGAAGGTCGTTTTGGCGGCCACCGACAGGTTCCGGCTCGCCGTGCGCGAACTCACGTGGGCCAACGCCGCCGCGGACGTCGAGGCCGCCGTGTTGGTTCCTGCGAAGACGCTGTCAGAGGCAGCGCGCGCCGGATCCGACGGTGCCGACGTGCAGTTGTCACTGGGCTCCGGCGAGGCCGTCGGGCGCGAGGGTCTGCTCGGCATCCGCAACGGGGGCAAGCGCACCACCAGCCGCCTGCTCGATGCGGAGTTCCCGAAGTTCCGGCAGCTGCTGCCCGCCGAGCACACGGCGGTCGCGACCATCGGCGTCGCCGAGCTCACCGAGGCCATCAAGCGCGTCGCGCTGGTCGCCGACCGCGGCGCCCAGGTGCGGATGGAGTTCGACGGCGACGTGCTGCACCTGTCCGCCGGCGCGGACGACGTGGGTCGCGCCGAGGAGGACCTGCCGGTGGAGTTCTCCGGCGAGCCGTTGACCATTGCGTTCAACCCCGGGTATCTCACCGACGGTCTGGGTTCGTTGCACTCCGAGAAAGTGACGTTCGGTTTCACGACACCCAGCCGTCCCGCGGTGTTGCGGCCCGCGGGGGATGATGGTGGGTACGCGGAATCCAGCGGGCCGTTCCCGGCCGCGCAGACCGATTACGTGTATCTGTTGATGCCGGTGCGGCTTCCGGGCTGACCGGTCCGACGTCCAGGAGAGCGCACATGCAGATGGGGTTGGTTGGCCTCGGCAAAATGGGTTTCAACATGCGCGAGCGGTTGCGCAAGGGTGGTCACGAGGTGATCGGATACGACCCCCGCCCCGAGGTCAGCGACGTCGAGTCGCTGGCGGCTCTGGCCGAAGCCCTGGAGGCCCCGCGCGTGGTGTGGGTCATGGTGCCCTCGGGCGACATCACCCACGAGACCATCGGGTCGCTGGCCGACGTGCTGTCGGAGGGCGACCTGGTGATCGACGGCGGCAATTCTCGGTACACCGAGGATGGTCCGCACGCGAAATTGTTGGCGGAGAAGGGAATCGGCTTCGTCGACGCCGGCGTCTCGGGCGGGATCTGGGGTCTCACCGAGGGATACGGCCTGATGGTCGGCGGTAGCGATTCCGATGTCGCCAAGGTGATGCCGATCTTCGACACGCTGCGCCCCGAAGGCGACGTGGCCGACGGCTTCGTGCACGCCGGCCCCGTGGGCGCCGGGCACTTCGCCAAGATGGTGCACAACGGCGTCGAGTACGCGTTGATGACGGCCTACGCCGAGGGCTACGAAATGCTGGCCGCCGAAGATCTGATCAAGGATCCGCAAGCGGTGTACCAGGCGTGGACCAACGGCACCGTCGTGCGGTCGTGGCTGCAGCAGCTGCTGGCCAAGGCGCTCAAGGAGGATCCCGAGCTCGCCGAGATCAGCGGCTACACCGATGATTCCGGCGAGGGACGGTGGACGGTGGAAGAGGCCATCCGGTTGCGGGTACCGGTGCCCGGCATCGCCGCGTCGCTGTTCGCGCGTTTCCTCTCGCGGCAGGACGACTCCCCCACCATGAAGGCCGTTGCGGCGCTTCGGAATCAATTCGGTGGGCATGCCGTCAAGCGGGTGAGTCAGTCCGGTTAGTCCGGCTCGACCGCGAGGAGCAGCTGCTTGTACGTCCGTCGTCTTGCCCTGATCGACTTCCGGTCGTGGCCCCGGGTGGAGGTGGACCTCACCCCCGGTCGCACCGTCTTCGTTGGTCGGAACGGTTTCGGCAAGACGAATCTCGTTGAGGCGCTGTGGTATTCGACGACTCTTGGTTCACACCGGGTGGCGTCGGACGCCCCTCTGATCCGTGCGGGTGCACCGCGCGCGGTGGTGTCGACCATCGTCGTCAACGAAGGACGCGAGCTGGCGATCGACCTGGAGATCACGTCGGGCA
This sequence comes from Mycobacterium sp. DHQP2018-32-09, assembly GCF_058148405.1. NCBI lineage: Bacteria > Bacillati > Actinomycetota > Actinomycetes > Mycobacteriales > Mycobacteriaceae > Mycobacterium > Mycobacterium sp. DHQP2018-32-09. The sequence goes on from NZ_JBYVYK010000030.1 coordinate 29,372, forward strand.
AGGCGAACAAGGCGCGGTTGAACCGCTCCCCCGTGCGCAGCCCGCGTGAGGTCCTCGGCGTGCTGCGGGCGGTGCTGTTCGCACCGGAGGATCTGGCGCTGGTGCGCGGCGACCCCGGCGATCGACGCCGGTATCTCGACGAGCTCGCGACGACCCGGCGGCCGGCGGTGGCCGGCATCCGGGCCGACTACGACAAGGTGGTGCGACAACGGACGGCGCTGCTGAAGACCGCCTCGGGCGCGCGGTTCCGTGGTGACGGCGGGGCCCTGGCGACGCTGGACGTGTGGGACGGTCACCTGGCGACGTACGGCGCCCAGCTCATCGCGGCGCGGGTGGGTCTGACGACCGAACTCGCGCCCGAGGTGGCCAAGGCCTACCAACTGTTGGCACCGGCGTCGCGGCCCGCCGCCATCGCCTATCGCAGCGGGGTCGAGACCGTGGAGTCCGAGGCGGCCGCGGGCACGGTCGACGTCCAGGTGTACGAGGCGGCGTTGCTCGCCGAACTGGCCCGACGACGGTCGGCCGAGCTGGAACGCGGTGTGTGTCTGGTGGGCCCGCACCGCGACGATCTCGAATTGCGACTGGGTGACCAACCGGCGAAGGGTTTCGCCAGTCACGGCGAGTCGTGGTCCATGGCGTTGTCGTTGCGGTTGGCGGCCTACGAACTGCTGCGTGCCGACGGCAGTGACCCGGTCCTGCTGCTCGACGACGTGTTCGCCGAACTCGACGCCGCCCGCCGCCGGGCACTCGTCGACGTGGCGGCGTCGGCCGAACAGGTGTTGGTGACCGCCGCGGTGCCCGAGGACGTCCCCGGGGACTGGGATGCCCGGCGCATCGAGATCGGAATGCGCGACGACGACGAGGGAAGGATGTCGGAGGTGGTGACATGACCGACGAAGAGTCCTATCCGCCAGCACATCTGGCTCATCTCAAGGGGATGGACCTGGTGCGCCGCACCCTGGAGGAGGCGCGGGGTGCGGCCAAGAGTCAGGGCAAGGACGTGGGCCGGGGTCGCAGTACGCCACCGGCCCGCAAGGTGGCGGGCCGCGGGAATCGGCGCCGGTGGTCCGGCCCGGGACCCGACGTGCGGGACCCCCAGCTCCTCGGATCGCTGACGCTGGACTTGGCTCGGCAGCGGGGGTGGACCACCAAGGTCGCCGAGGGAGCGGTGTTCGGAAAGTGGTCGGAGGTGGTCGGTGACCAGATCGCCGAGCACGCGGCACCCACCGCGTTGCACGAGGGCGTCCTCACCGTCACGGCGGAGTCGACGGCCTGGGCCACGCAGTTGCGCATGGTGCAGTCGCAGTTGCTTGCCAAGATCGCGGCCGCGGTCGGCGACGGGGTGGTGACGGCGGTGAAGATCGTGGGTCCGACGGCGCCGTCGTGGCGTAAGGGGAAGTATCACATCGCGGGCCGCGGGCCTCGCGACACCTATGGCTGAGAGCCGCGCCAGGGCCGATTTGGCATTCGCCGAGCGGCCGGACGCATGGATCACCGAAAAATCGCGACTCTGGCGCAATCAGGTGCATGGAAACGCCGCCTGAGATCCTGTGCCACCGGTTGCGGACGGTAGACTTGGGAGAGGCCCGCGCGCGGTGTTTCGACACCACACCGGGCATTCCGTCAGAGATCAAGGAGACGCGTCCAACGTGGCTGCCCAGAACAACGCTCCGAGCGAGTACGGTGCCGATTCGATCAAGGTCCTGGAAGGCTTGGAAGCGGTTCGCAAGCGGCCCGGCATGTACATCGGCTCCACCGGAGAGCGCGGTCTGCACCACTTGATCTGGGAGGTCGTGGACAACGCCGTCGACGAGGCCATGGCGGGCTTCGCCAGCAAGGTGCAGGTGCGCATCCTCGCCGACGGCGGTGTCGAGGTGACCGACGACGGCCGTGGCATCCCCGTGGCGATGCACAGCACCGGCATCCCCACCGTGGACGTCGTCATGACGGTGCTGCACGCCGGCGGCAAGTTCGAGGAAGGCGCCTACCAGGTGTCCGGCGGCCTGCACGGCGTCGGCGTGTCCGTGGTGAACGCGCTGTCCACGCGGCTCGAGGCCGACATCCGCAAGGACGGCTACGAGTGGTTCCAGACCTATGACAACTCGGTGCCCGGCACGCTGCGCCAAGGCGACAAGACCACGAAGTCCGGCACCACCATCCGGTTCTGGGCGGACCCGAACATCTTCGAGACCACGAACTACGACTTCGAGACCATCGCGCGGCGACTGCAGGAGATGGCGTTCCTGAACAAGGGTCTGACCATCGAACTCACCGACGAGCGGGTGGCCCCCGACGAGGTGGTCGACGAGGTGGTCAGCGACACCGCTGCGGCCCCGAAGTCCGCCGACGAGAAGGCTGCCGAGCCGGTCCACAAGGTCAAGCACCGCGTCTTCCACTACCCCGGCGGGCTGGTCGACTTCGTCAAGCACATCAACCGGACCAAGACCGCCATCCAGCAGAGCATCATCGACTTCGAGGGCAAGGGCCCCGGACACCAGGTCGAGATCGCCATGCAGTGGAACGCGGGCTACTCCGAGTCGGTGCACACGTTCGCCAACACCATCAACACCCACGAGGGCGGCACCCACGAGGAGGGTTTCCGCAGCGCCCTGACCACCGTGGTGAACCGGTACGCCAAGGACAAGAAGCTGCTCAAGGAGAAGGACCCCAACCTCACCGGCGACGACATCCGCGAGGGCTTGGCGGCGGTCATCTCGGTGAAGGTGTCGGAGCCGCAGTTCGAGGGCCAGACCAAGACCAAGCTCGGCAACACCGAGGTCAAGTCGTTCGTGCAAAAGATCTGCAACGAGGAGTTGCAGCACTGGTTCGACGCCAACCCGGCCGAGGCCAAGATCGTGGTGAACAAGGCGGTGTCGTCCGCGCAGGCGCGGATGGCGGCGCGCAAGGCCCGAGAGTTGGTGCGCCGCAAGAGCGCAACGGACATCGGCGGACTCCCCGGCAAGCTGGCCGACTGCCGTTCGACGGATCCCAAGAAGTCCGAGCTGTACGTGGTGGAGGGCGACTCGGCCGGTGGCTCGGCCAAGAGCGGCCGCGACTCGATGTTCCAGGCGATCCTGCCGCTGCGCGGCAAGATCATCAACGTCGAGAAGGCGCGCATCGACCGCGTGCTGAAGAACACCGAGGTCCAGGCGATCATCACGGCGCTGGGTACCGGCATCCACGACGAGTTCGACATCGCCAAGCTGCGCTATCACAAGATCGTCCTGATGGCCGACGCCGACGTCGACGGTCAGCACATCTCGACCCTGCTGCTGACCCTGCTGTTCCGCTTCATGAAGCCGCTGGTCGAGAACGGCCACATCTTCCTGGCGCAGCCGCCGCTGTACAAGCTCAAGTGGCAGCGCAGCGAGCCCGAGTTCGCGTACTCCGACCGCGAGCGCGACGGGTTGTTGGAAGCGGGTCGTGCGGCCGGCAAGCGCATCAACGTCGACGACGGCATCCAGCGCTACAAGGGTCTGGGTGAGATGGACGCCAAGGAGCTGTGGGAGACCACCATGGATCCGTCGGTGCGCGTGCTGCGCCAGGTCACGCTCGACGACGCCGCGGCCGCCGACGAGCTGTTCTCGATCCTGATGGGCGAGGACGTGGAGGCGCGCCGCAGCTTCATCACGCGCAATGCCAAGGACGTCCGCTTCCTCGACGTCTGAGTCGTCCGAGGCCACGAGTTCCACGAATTAAGGCTGAACACACATGACTGACACCACTCTGCCGCCCGGCGACGAAGCCGGCGACCGCATCGAACCGGTCGACATCCAGCAGGAGATGCAGCGCAGCTATATCGACTACGCCATGAGCGTGATCGTGGGCCGTGCGCTGCCCGAGGTCCGCGACGGTCTCAAGCCGGTGCACCGCCGCGTGCTGTACGCCATGTACGACAGTGGTTTTCGGCCCGACCGCGGGCACGCCAAGTCGGCGCGCTCGGTCGCCGAGACCATGGGCAACTATCACCCCCACGGCGACTCGTCGATCTACGACACGTTGGTGCGCATGGCGCAGCCGTGGTCGCTGCGCTACCCGCTGGTGGACGGCCAGGGCAACTTCGGCAGCCCCGGCAACGATCCGCCGGCCGCCATGCGGTACACCGAGGCGCGGCTCACTCCCCTGGCCATGGAGATGCTGCGTGAAATCGACGAGGAGACAGTCGATTTCATCCCGAACTATGACGGCCGCGTGCAGGAGCCCACGGTCCTGCCCAGCAGGTTCCCGAACCTGCTGGCCAACGGTTCCGGCGGCATCGCCGTCGGCATGGCCACGAACATGCCGCCGCACAACCTGCGTGAGCTCGCCGACGCCGTCTACTGGTGCCTGGAGAACCACGAGGCCGACGAAGAGGCGACGCTCGCCGCGGTCTGCGAGCACGTCAAGGGTCCGGACTTCCCGACGCACGGTTTGATCGTTGGCTCGCAAGGCATCTCGGACACCTACAGCACCGGTCGTGGTTCCATCCGGATGCGTGGCGTCGTCGAGATCGAGGAAGACCAGCGGGGTCGCACCTCGATCGTCATCACCGAGTTGCCCTACCAGGTCAACCACGACAACTTCATCACCTCCATCGCCGAGCAGGTGCGCGACGGCAAGCTGGGCGGCATCTCGAACATCGAGGACCAGTCCAGCGATCGCGTCGGTCTGCGCATCGTGGTGGAACTCAAGCGCGACGCCGTGGCGAAGGTGGTGCTGAACAACCTCTACAAGCACACCCAGCTGCAGACGAGCTTCGGCGCGAACATGTTGGCGATCGTCGACGGCGTGCCCCGGACGCTGCGGCTCGATCAGCTGATCCGCCATTACGTCAACCATCAGTTGGACGTCATCGTCCGGCGGACGCGGTACCGGTTGCGCAAGGCCAACGAGCGCGCCCACATCTTGCGCGGCTTGGTCAAGGCCCTCGACGCGCTCGACGAGGTGATCGCGCTCATCCGCGCGTCGGCCAACGCCGACGTGGCCCGCAGCGGCCTCATGGAGCTGCTCGACGTCGACGAGATCCAGGCGCAGGCCATCCTCGACATGCAGCTGCGCCGACTGGCCGCCCTCGAGCGTCAGAAGATCGTCGACGACCTCGCCAAGATCGAAGCCGAGATCGCCGATCTCGAGGACATCCTGGCGAAGCCGGAGCGGCAGCGCGCCATCGTCCGCGACGAGCTCAAGGAGATCGTCGACAAGTACGGCGACGACCGTCGGACCCGGATCATCGCGGCCGACGGCGACGTGGCCGACGAGGATCTGATCGCGCGTGAGGACGTCGTGGTGACGATCACCGAGACGGGCTACGCCAAGCGCACCAAGACCGACCTGTACCGCAGCCAGAAGCGCGGCGGCAAGGGCGTCCAGGGCGCGGGCCTCAAACAGGACGACATCGTCAACCACTTCTTCGTGTGCTCGACGCACGACTGGATCCTGTTCTTCACCACGCAGGGGCGGGTGTACCGAGCCAAGGCGTACGACCTGCCGGAGGCGTCGCGCACGGCGCGCGGCCAGCACGTGGCGAACCTGCTGGCGTTCCAGCCGGAGGAACGCATCGCTCAGGTCATCCAGATCAAGTCCTACGAGGACGCGCCCTACCTGGTGCTGGCCACCCGCAACGGGCTGGTGAAGAAGTCCAAGCTGGTCGACTTCGACTCCAATCGCTCCGGCGGCATCGTCGCGGTGAACCTGCGCGACGGTGACGAGTTGGTCGGTGCGGTGCTGTGCTCGGCCGACGACGACTTGCTGCTGGTGTCGGCGAAGGGGCAGTCGATCCGCTTCTCGGCGAACGACGAGGCCCTGCGTCCGATGGGTCGCGCCACCTCCGGCGTCCAAGGCATGCGGTTCAACGAAGAGGACACGCTGCTGTCGCTCAACGTGGTCCGGGAGGGCACGTATCTGCTGGTCGCGACATCGGGCGGGTACGCCAAGCGCACGGCGATCGAGGAGTACAGCCCGCAGGGCCGAGGCGGCAAGGGCATCTTGACCATCCAGTACGACCGCAAGCGTGGCAACCTGGTGGGTGCGTTGATCGTCGACGACGACACGGAGCTGTACGCCATCACCTCCGGTGGCGGTGTCATCCGGACCGCGGCACGTCAGGTGCGCAAGGCCGGGCGGCAGACCAAGGGGGTGCGCTTGATGAACCTGGGTGACGGCGACACACTGATTGCCGTCGCACGTAATGCCGACGAGGATGCCGCGGAGGAACTGGCGGCCCTTGACGACGACGGCGCGACCGAAGGTGCCGGCGAGGGCGACGTGCAGGACACCCAGCAGGACACCGTGCAGGGCGACGAGTCGGACTCCGGCGACGCCGCAGACGAAGGGACCACCGAGGAATCGTGACGCGACGCGCAGCGATCGGTAGCCCCACCGAGCGAAGGAGCCGAGGGTGACCTCACCGAACGACCCGGGACACCCGCGTACGGGTGACGGGCCAGGAAGTGGCACCGCCAACGGTTCCGGCGCCGGGTCCCCGGAGGGCACGCCCACCGGCCCCGCGCATCGTGCCGCTCCGGCGGGCGAGCATGCCGACGTGCCGCCGTGGCAGCGCGGGGCGGCACGGGCCCGGCAAGCGCAAGGCCCCGGCCAAGCGCAGGGTCCCGGTCAGGCGGCGGCACAGTCGCGGACCGGCGAGGCGCCGGGGCACGGGTCGGGAGTGGACGCCCGCATCAACCGGTTCATGTCCGGTGGGCCGGCGGCGCCCGCGCGCGAGGCCGACGCGGCGCCGCGCACCGAACGTCCGGATACGCCCCGCCCGGAACCGCGTCCGGAGCAGCCCCGTCCGGAGCAGCCCCGTGCCGAACAGGCCCGTCCCGAGCAGCGGCAGGACGCCCGTCCGGAACCGCGCAAGGAGAAGTACGGCAGCGAGCTGCCCGACCTCTCCGGTCCCGCGCGTTCCGGTGCGCGCAAGCAGGCGGCGTCCGACTCGCCGCAGCGACCCGCGACGCGGACGCAGGTGATGAACCGGCCGCACGGTGGTCCGGTGCGCGCGAGCATGCAGGTGCGCCGCTTCGATCCGTGGAGCGTGCTCAAGGTTTCGCTGGTGCTGTCGGTGGCGCTGTTCTTCGTGTGGATGATCGCGGTGGCGTTCCTGTACCTCGTCCTGGGCGGTATGGGCGTGTGGACCAAGTTGAACAGCAACGTGGGCGACCTGCTGACGAGCGCAGGCGGCAGTGGTGGCGAGCTGGTGTCCAGCGGGGCGATCTTCGGCGGCGCAGCGTTGATCGGGTTGGTCAACATCGTGCTGCTCACCGCCATGGCGACCTGTGCGGCGTTCATCTACAACCTGACCACCGACCTGGTGGGTGGCATCGAGGTCACGCTGGCCGATCGGGATTGATGCTCGGGCAGCTGCCGTTTTGGGAGTTGGGCGGTGCTTGCGGTAATCTCGCTCGGTCGCTTGCGACATCCGGGCCTATAGCTCAGGCGGTTAGAGCGCTTCGCTGATAACGAAGAGGTCGGAGGTTCGAGTCCTCCTAGGCCCACGGTTTTCCCTCCAGGAAGGTGTGCCGTGAGGCGGTTCGTCGTACTGGCCACGGTGGTGGCGGGTGTGCTGATCATCCGGTCCCGCACCCGTGACGAGGTCTGGCACGTCGCCGCAGAACAGTCACACTGACCCCCAAGGGGCCTTAGCTCAGTTGGTAGAGCGCTGCCTTTGCAAGGCAGATGTCAGGAGTTCGAATCTCCTAGGCTCCACTCATCCGATCGTCGGGCCAGACCGTAGAGGTCTGGCCCGTTGTCGTTTCCGGCGGTGGGCGACCGGCGTCAAACGTGCGGCCATGGCGGGAATCAGGCGTATGCCCCGCCATGGCCGCACGTTCGATGGCCGTCAGGGTTTGGGCGTGACGTCCACGCTCGGCGGCAGGGGCGACGGCTCCGGCTGCGTGGAGCGCCGCACGATCGAGAACGTCACCGCCCCCACCGCCAACACCGCGACGCCGGCGGCGGCGAGCACGACCGGGCGCGGGCGCCGCTTGCCGCGGCGGGCCTTGTCCAGCTTCTCCGGCAGCGCCGTGACCGCCTGCTGCGCGTTCGCCAACTCCGCCACGATGGCCTCCTGGGCCGCTTCGAGGTCCTTGCGCAGCTTGCCGCTGCGGTACCGGTCGCGCGCCCACCCGGCGGTCGACCCAACGGACTGCACGCTCAGACCCAACGCTCCCCTGGTGACGTCCACCGGGCCCACCGTCGAATACTTCAACCCCCTGGCGAAACGCTCGCGGGGCGACAGTGCGGGGGCTTTGATGCGGCTCATGGTCTTGGCCTCTCTCGGGTGTCAGCGGTGCTGTGCGACAACGGTACCGACGCCGGGAGCGGGCGTGCACGAGAACCACGGCCACGCGGTCACGCCCGGGTGGCCCTGCGCTTGGGTGCGGCCTTCTTGGCCTGCCGCGCCGCCTTCGCGGCGACCGGCGGTACCGCAGACGCCATCACGGCCTCAGCCCGGTCCCAGACCCGGTGCAGTCCAAGGGCGGCGAGCAGGTCGGTACCGAACGACTTGTCCGCAGCCCCGGAGACCAGCACCCCGGCGGAGTCGGGCAGGATGCCGGCCGCCTGCAGCAGCACCGCGCCGTCGGCCCACGCTCCCAGTGGCTTGCAGTGGCGATGGGCCTCTTGCAGCAGCACCGTCAGCTTGATGTCGGTGGTGGGCGCGGTGCCACCGGCGATCACCACCGCGTCGAACTCGATGGAGCGCGCCGTGGCGAACGTGCGCTCGACGACCAGGGTGCGTCGCCCGGACTTCAACGTGCCGCCGGCGGCGGAGAGCACGTGGGCCACCACGCCCTTGGCCCTGAGCGTGCGTGTCAGCTGCGTGATGCCGGCGAAGTCGGAGTCGGCATCGGCCACGATCGCGACCTTGCGGCCCGCCACCGGACCCGGGGCCGTGACCACCTGGGTCAGCGCCGCGGAGGTGACGACGTCCTGCGGCGGGGTGCCCTTCGGGGCGGGGAGGCCGAGGCCCTGGGCCACCTGCTGGCACAGGTCGGCATCGACATTGGCCAGGACCTGCAGCTGACGCTCCTTGACGGCCTGCCCGTAGCACTTGCCGAGTTCGAAGGTGAACGCCTCGACGACGTGCACCTTCTCGACGGCGGTGAGGCTGCGGTAGAACATGGCGGGCTGGGTGAAGTGGTCGTCGAACGACGCCGGGTTGGCCCGCACCACGGGACCCTCGACGGTGCGGGGGGTCTGGACGTAGCCGCCGTCGGCGGCGTCGGCGACCACCGGTTCACCGTCGTCGAGCGAGTTGGGGCGGTACGGTGCGATGCCGGTGTGGATCGCGGTCTGGTGCATCCCGTCGCGCAGCATGTCGTTGACCGGGCAGTGCGGCCGGTTGATGGGCAGTTGCGTGAAGTTGGGGCCGCCCAGCCGCGTGAGCTGGGTGTCCAGGTAGGAGAACAGCCGCGCCTGCATCAGCGGATCGTTGGTGACCTCGATGCCCGGCACGAGGTTGCCGGTGTGGAAGGCGACCTGCTCGGTCTCGGCGAAGTAGTTGGTGGGGTTGCGGTCGAGGGTGAGCTTGCCGACGCGGCGGACGGGCACCAGCTCTTCCGGAACCAGCTTGGTGGGGTCCAACAGGTCGATGCCCTCGTAGGCGTCGGTGCCGTCGTCGGGCATCACCTGGATGCCCAGCTCGTACTCCAGCGGCGCCCCTGCGGCGATGCCCTCGGCCATGTCGCGACGGTGGAAGTCGGGGTCGCATCCCGCCGCGATCTGGGCTTCCTCCCACACCAGCGAGTGCACCCCGGCCACTGGCTTCCAGTGGAACTTGGCCAGGCTGGTGCGGCCGCCCGCGTTGACCAGCCGGAAGGTGTGGACGCCGAACCCCTCCATGGTGCGGTAGGAGCGCGGGATGCCGCGGTCGCTCATGTTCCAGAACACGTGGTGGGTGGCCTCGGTGTGCAGTGACACGAAGTCCCAGAAGGTGTCGTGCGCCGACTGCGCCTGCGGAATCTCGATGTCCGGGTGCGATTTTGCCGCATGCACCACGTCGGGGAACTTGATGCCGTCCTGGATGAAGAACACCGGCATGTTGTTGCCGACGAGGTCGAAGTTGCCCTGCTCGGTGTAGAACTTCACCGCGAACCCGCGGGTGTCGCGGACGGTGTCGGCCGAGCCCCGGGATCCCAGGACCGTCGAGAACCGACAGAACACCTCGGTGCGCGTGCCCTTGGCCAGGAACGCGGCCGACGTGACGTCGGAGGCGTTGCCGTAGGCCTCGAAGTTGCCGTGAGCCGCCGCTCCGCGGGCGTGCACCACGCGCTCCGGGATGCGTTCGTGGTCGAAGTGCGTGATCTTCTCGCGTAGGTGGCAGCCCTCGAGCAGGGTCGGCCCGCGCGGCCCGGCCTTCAACGAGTGATCGGTGTCGGGTAGCCGGACCCCCTGTGCGGTGGTCAGGTAGCGCCCGGTTTGAGAACGTGGAACATCCTGCGGCACAGCCGTTTCGGCGTCTCCGGTCGGGCCGACGGGAGGTGGCGCGGATTGGTCGCGGCGACGGGAGGGGGGCACGGAGGCTCCTTTCGAGCACGGGTACGTGCTTATCGGGTGCCGTGCGCAGTACCCCTCGTCAGCGGTCGAAAACGTCTCGGAACGCCTCGAAATCGGCGACACCCGAGGTGAATACGCCGTGATCGTGGACGTCAACGGGGGTGATGAGGCGCAGGACGCCCGCGGTGACGGTCTCGAATTCCGCTGAGTTTTGCGAGAATTCGCCGATCAGCACCGTGGCCAATGCCCGTCGCCGCCCGTGTCCCCGTCCGTGTCCCTGGTGGGCGTACTCGCCCGCCGCCAGGATCGGAGGCAGTCGCGTGGGTCGAGTGCGCATGGGGTCGCGGCTACCCGCGTCGGCGGACGTCATGCGGGCAATGGCAGACTGGGATTCCGTGACGAGCCCCATTCAGACCGCGACTGCAACCCTGCACACCAACCGCGGCGACATCAAGATCGCCCTGTTCGGTAACCACGCCCCCAAGACCGTCGCCAACTTCGTCGGCCTGGCCCAGGGCACCAAGGACTACAGCACCGAGAACGCGACCGGCGGTGCGTCGGGTCCGTTCTACGACGGCGCGGTGTTCCACCGCGTCATCGCCGGCTTCATGATCCAGGGCGGTGACCCAACGGGTACCGGCCGTGGTGGGCCGGGCTACCAGTTCGACGACGAGTTCCACCCGGAGCTGCAGTTCGACAAGCCCTACCTGCTGGCCATGGCCAACGCGGGTCCGGGCACGAACGGCTCGCAGTTCTTCATCACGGTGGGCAAGACGCCGCACCTCAACCGTCGGCACACCATCTTCGGCGAGGTCGTCGATCCGGAGTCGCAGAAGGTGGTCGACGCCATCGCGACCACGGCGACCGACCGTGGCGATCGCCCCACCGAGCCCGTCGTGATCGAGTCGGTCACGATCTCCTAGTTCGACGGCGCAGCCGATCTTCGACCGCCGCGGCCGGACGTGCATGGCACGTCCGGCCGTCGCGCGTCAGGGGACGTAGCCGGCGGCGGTGAGCGCGTCGAGCACGTCGAGGGGGTCGGTGCCCAGGTCCCACCGCGAGAACACGATCAGCCGGTCGTCGGGCGCGGTGTCGATCTCGAGTAGCCGCACCTTGCGGCCGATGCGGCGGAACTCGGTGATCCGCACGGATGCGATCGCGGTGCGCGGAAGCGTCCGCACCTGCCACCAGCCGCGGACGACGAGGCCGTCGCCGGTGATTGCCAGTTTTGGACGCGCGCGCCACGAAACGACTGCAAAGCCCACCAGCCCGGCGCCGGCAACACCGGCGAGGAAGCGTCCCGGAGCGTCTGTGACTGCGGTCACAGCGGCCACCAGCATGACGAGGCCCACGATTCCGCTCACGGCGATGGATGCCGGGCGCGGACCCCAGGATGTTTGCTGCATGGTCTCGTCACACCCCGCGAGCTTGACCGACGTGGTTATCCACAGGCGCTATCCCCAATGGGGATGAATCACATCGATGTGATTGGGTTTCGAACAGGTTGCGAAACGGACAACGACCAGGCGGCGGGATGAATTCATCTGCCCCGCGGCCGGGGTCACCGCCACCGCATCGTGAGCAACAGACCCGTGATCATGAAGGCAAACGCGATGGCGTAGTTCCACTGCGCCAGGTTCGCCATCCACGTCAGCCAACTGGGGGCGTCGACGGGGTTGGTGGCGGCCAGCTGGAACACCAGCAACCACATCAGGCCGATCAGCATCAGCCCGATGAAGAGGGCCACGAACCACACGCTCGACGGGCCTGCCTTGACCTTCACCGGAGTACGACTCACCGGGTTGACGGTGAAGTCGTTCTTCTTGCGGACCTTCGACTTGGGCATGGGTACCTTCAGGCGGTTCGACTACTGCGACGATTTCCATCTCATGGTGCGACGATGGAGCGGATGCACCCAAGAGAGTAGCTCAGCGGACTGGACGGCCGGTACGTCCACCGACGCGCATCCGACACGACACGGGAGGCAGCATGCAGGACACGCCCGCCGTGACGCCCCCGCCGGGGCGGCGCTCGATCTGGCGATTCGGCGTACCCGTGGTGTGCCTGTGGGCCGGTCTGCTGCTCGCGACCACCCACACGGTGTCCGGCGGCACCGAGATCCGCCGCAGCGACGCTCCACGCCTGGTCGACCTGGTGCGAGAGGCGCAGCAGTCCGTGGACCGGCTCTCGGCGCAACGCGACGGCCTGGCCGCCGAGGTCGACAACCACCACGGGGGCTCCCCCGGCGCCACCGCGGCGCTGACCGCGATCACCGCACGGGCCGACGCGCTGGCCGCCGATGCGGGCGTGGCGCCCCTGCGCGGCCCCGGGCTGGTGGTCACCCTCAACGACGCCCAACGCGACGCCAACGGCCGATTCCCCGGGGACGCCTCGCCCGACGACCTGGTGGTGCACCAGCAGGACGTGCAGGCGGTCTTGAACGCCATGTGGAGCGCGGGCGCCGAGGGCATCCAGATGCAGGACCAGCGCATCATCGGGACGTCGGCGCCGCGATGCGTCGGCAACACGTTGCTGCTCAACGGGCGCACCTACAGCCCGCCGTACGTCATCACCGCGGTCGGCGACGTCCGTGCGATGCAGGCCGCCCTGGCCGCCGCTCCCCTGGTGACGCTCTACCGCCAGTACGTGGTGCGGTTCGGGCTGGGCTACACCGAGCAGCCTCGGCAGGCGGTCGACCTCGTCGGCTACGACGCACCCGTGCGGATGCGCTACGCCCAGCCGACCGGGCCGCTGGGCTACTGAGCGACGACCCCGCAATCGAGTTGCGCATACCCAGTAACCTGGGGTGATGCAGGTCCTCGTCGTCGACAATTACGACAGTTTCGTGTTCAACCTGGTGCAGTACCTCGGCCAGCTCGGGGTCGACGTGCAGGTGTGGCGCAACGACGACGAGCGCCTGGCCGATCGCGACGCCGTGGCCGCCGAGTTCGACGGCATCCTGCTGAGCCCCGGGCCCGGTACCCCCGAGCGGGCGGGCGCGTCCATCCCGCTGGTGCGGGCGTGCGCCGCCGCCAAGACCCCGCTGCTGGGCGTCTGCCTGGGTCACCAGGCCATCGGGGTGGCGTTCGGCGGCACCGTCGACCGCGCGCCGGAACTGCTCCACGGCAAGACCAGCGTGGTGCATCACGACGACAGCGGCGTCCTGACGGGCCTGTCGGATCCGTTCACGGCCACCCGCTACCACTCGCTGACGATCCTGCCCGAGACGCTGCCCGCGGAGCTGGTGGCCACCGCGCACACCGACGGCGGGGTGATCATGGCGGTGCGCCACCGCGGGCTGCCGATCCACGGCGTGCAGTTCCACCCGGAGTCGATCCTCACCGAGGGTGGGCACCGCATGCTGGCCAACTGGCTCGAGCTCTGCGGCCAGGCGCCCGACGAGGCACTGGTGCGGCGGCTCGAGCAGGAGGTCGCCGACACCGTGCGGGCCGCCACGGCGCACAGCGCCGTCTGACGCCGCGGGTTACTGCGCGAAGCTGATCGTGATGGATGCGCCGAACGTGGTCGGCGTGCCCGCCGCCGGGTCCTGCGTCGCGACGCCGTTGGTCGGTGCCCCGCTGTTCTGCGCATTGGGCAGCTTGATCAGCTCGCCGGTCCAGCCCAGCGACCGCAGCAGGGGCTCGGCGTCCACCCAGAACATGTTGCGCAGGTTCGGCATCACGAACTGATTGCCGCGCGACACCTGGATCTGCACCAAGCTGTCCCTCGCGACCTGCTGACCGGCCGCGGGATCGGTGCCGATGACCTGGTTCTGCGGCTTGGTGTTGTCGATGTCGATGCGGATGGTCTTCGTGAAGCCCGTGGTCTTCAACAGTCGATCGCAGTCGTCGAAGCTGAAGCCGGCGCAGTCCGGTATCGGCAGGTCACCCGGCCCGCTGCCGACGATGATGGTCACCTGATTGGTGATCGCCGAGGTCGAGTTGGCCGGTGGGTTGGTCCCGATGACGCGGCCCTTGGTCTCGGGCGTCGACGGTGACTCCGACTGCTTGAGGTTCTCGAAGCCCGCATCCCGCAGCTTCTGCGCGGCCTGCTCCGGGCTGAACGTCGAGACGTCGGGCACCTGCTCCTGCTTGGGGCCCGACGAGACGTTGATGGTCACCACGTCACCGGCGGCCGACATCGAGCCCGACGGCGGCTGGGTGTCGATGACCAGGTTGGGGCGCACGGTGGTGCTGTCGTGGTTCTCCACGCGCGTCTCGAAGCCGCGGTTCTGCAGGTCGGCCTGCGCCTCCTCGACGGTCTTGCCCGCCACGTCGGGAACCTGCTGCTCGCGGGTGCCGCCGCCGAACATGTTGATGCCGATGGTCACCACGACCGTCAGCACCGCCAGGATGGCGACCACGGTCAACCACCGGCGCACCGACCGGCTGCGCTCGGGCTCCAGACCCTGGCGGCGCAGCGGGATGCGCTCGGTGGACTCGTGCCGGCCCACCGGCGCGGCGGCCAGCAGCGACGTGCGCTCGGCGTCGGTGAACACCTTCGGTGCCTCCGGCGCCTCGCCGCTGTGCACGCGGATCAGGTCGGCGCGCATCTCCGCGGCACTCTGATAGCGGTTGTCGGGGTTCTTGGTCAGCGCCTTGAGCACCACCGCGTCCAGCTCCGGCCCGATGCCGGCATGCCGCTGCGACGGCGGCACGGGGTCCTCGCGGACGTGCTGATAGGCCACCGCGACCGGGGAGTCGCCCACGAAGGGCGGCTCGCCGGTGAGGATCTCGTAGAGCACGCATCCCAGCGAGTACACGTCCGAGCGGGCGTCGACCTTCTCGCCGCGCGCCTGCTCGGGTGACAGGTACTGGGCCGTGCCGATGACGGCGGCGGTCTGCGTCACGCTGTTGCCGGCGTCGGCCAGGGCGCGGGCGATGCCGAAGTCCATCACCTTCACCGCGCCGGTCTTGCTGATCATGATGTTGGCCGGCTTGACGTCCCGGTGGATGATGCCGTGCTGGTGGCTGAAGTTGAGGGCCTGGCAGGCGTCGGAGATGACCTCCAGCGCCCGCTTGGGCGCCATCGGACCCTCGGTGTGCACGATGTCGCGCAGCGTGACGCCCTCGACGTACTCCATCACGATGTACGGCAGCGGGCCGTTGGCGGTCTCCGCCTCGCCGGTGTCGTACACCGCGACGATGGCCGGGTGGTTCAGGGCGGCGGCGTTCTGCGCCTCACGGCGGAAGCGCAGGTAGAAGCTGGGGTCACGCGCCAGGTCCGCGCGCAGCACCTTGACCGCGACGTCGCGGTGCAACCGCACGTCGCGGGCGAGGTGGACTTCGGACATCCCGCCGAACCCGATGATCTCTCCGAGTTCGTAGCGGTCTGACAGGTGTTGTGGCGTGGTCATGGGGCCGTCATCGCGACATCTGCTCATGGGGGGCGCTGGGGTGCGCCGCCTCCGCGTGCCTCAAAGCTTCCACGATCGCCCCCGTGGCTGTCGAATCGCCCAGCTGGAGCCCACCGCGCGGTGTCATGGCCGACGGCGTCGCCTCCGCACCGCTCTGACCTGGTGGCGGGGCCTCGGTGGTGATGGTGTTGGTGATGGTGGGCGGGGGCAGCTGCGTGTCCTTGCGGTCCTGGGCGTTGAGCACGATGAGGATCGCGATGACGATCGCCAGCGCCCCCAGGACGCCGGCGGCCCACAGCAGCGCGCGCTGCCCCGAGGAGAACGTGCGCCGTGCCGGCGGCGGGGCCTGCCGGTGGCTGCCGGTGGTGGGCCGCGGCCGCGCCTGCGTGGGCGGCCTGCTGCCGAAGTCGACCGCGCGGGCCTGCACGCTCGACGGGATGGCCGCCGGGGTGGCGCGCCCGATGGCCGGTGTCTGGTTGGGACGCGGGGGTCGACGGCCCGCGCGCACCGCGGCGACGGCGTCGGCGAACGCGCCGCCGGTGCGGTACCGCGCGCCGGGTTCCTTCTGCAGCGTGATCTCGATGAGTTCGCGCACGTTGGGCGGCAGGTCCGCGGGCAGCGGTGCGGGCTGCTCCTTGATGTGCTTCATGGCGACGGTCAGCGCGCCGTCGCCGGTGAACGGGCGGCGACCCGAAACCGACTCGTAGCCAACGACTCCCAGGGAGTAGACGTCACTGGCGGCGGTGGCGTCGCGGCCCAGCGCCTGCTCCGGCGCGATGTACTGGGCGGTGCCCATCACCATGCCGGTCTGCGTCACCGGTGCGGCGTCGACGGCCTTGGCGATGCCGAAGTCGGTGAGCTTCACCTGACCCGTCGGCGTGATGAGGATGTTGCCGGGCTTGACGTCGCGGTGCACCAGGCCGGCGGTGTGGGCGACCTGCAGGGCGCGGCCGGTCTGCTCCAGCATGTCCAGCGCGTGGCGCAGCGACAGCCGTCCGGTGCGCTTGATGACGGCGTTGAGCGGCTCGCCGTTGACGAGCTCCATGACCAGGTAGGCGGTACGCCCTTCGCCGTCGAGTTCGGTCTCGCCGTAGTCGTACACGCTGGCGATGCCGGGGTGGTTGAGCATGGCGACGGTGCGCGCCTCGGCGCGGAATCGTTCGACGAACTCCGGGTCGGTGGAGTATTCGGCCTTGAGGACCTTGATGGCGACCTGACGGCCGAGCCTGCTGTCGAGACCCTCCCACACCTGCCCCATGCCGCCGGTGGCGATGAGACGCTGAAGTCGGTACCTGTCGGACAGCATCACTCCGACGCGCGCGCTCATGATCCCTCCCGCAGCGCAGCGGCGATGGTCGCCCGCCCGATCGGGGCGGCCACGGCTCCACCGGTGGCGGACAAACGGTCACCGCCATTCTCCACCAGGACGGCAACGGCCACCTTGGGCGCCTTCGCCGGCGCAAACGCGATGTACCAGGCATGCGGCGGCGTGTTGCGCGGATCGGTACCGTGCTCCGCCGTGCCCGTCTTGGAAGCGATCTGCACCCCGGCGATGGCCCCCTTCTGCTGAGTCACCTGCTCGGCGTCGATCATCAGGTCCGTAAGTGTAGTAGCGACCTGCGCAGACACTGCGCGACGTGCTTCCGTGGGGGCCGTGGTGCTGAGGTTGGACAAGTCGGGGCCCTTGAGATCGGCGACGAGGAACGGGTTCATCGTGACACCCCCGTTGGCAATGGTGGCGGCCACGACGGCGTTCTGCAGCGGGGTGAGCGCGACGTCCTTCTGACCGATGCTCGACATGCCGAGCGCGGCGGCGTCGCTGATGGGACCGAGCGACGACTCGACCACTTGCAGCGGGATGGCGGGCGGCTCGGCGTCGATGCCGAACGCGTCGGCGGTGCTGCGGAGCTTCTCGACTCCGGTGTCGATGCCCAGCTGCACGAAGGCCGTGTTGCACGACCGTGCGAACGCTTCACGCAGCGTCGTCGAGGGGCCGTTGCCACACGACGTGCCGCCGTAGTTCTCCAGCGTTGCGGTGCTGTCCGGCAACACGATTCGCGGAGCCGACGTCAGCGGAGTGTCGGGGTTGGCGCCGGCGTCCAGCGCGGCGGCCGTCGTGATGACCTTGAACGTCGACCCGGGCGGGTAGGTCTCGGAGATGGCGCGGTTCACCAGCGGCGACGACGGGTCGTCGCGCAACCGCTCCCACGTCCGGCCCTGCTCCTCGACGTCGTGCGACGACAGCAGGTTCGGGTCGTAGGAGGGTGCGGAGACCATGGCCAGGATCTTCCCGGTCGACGGTTCGAGGGCGACGACGGAACCCTTGCACGGCCCGTTGCAGCCCTGGGCCAGCGCGTCCCACGCGGCTTCCTGGACGTCGGGGTTGATGGTGGTGCCGACGTTGCCGCCGCGCGGATCGCGGCCGGTGAAGAAGTCGGCGAGCCGACGGCCGAACAACCGCTCGTCGGAACCGTTGAGGATCGAGTTCTCGGCCCGCTCGAGGCCGGTGCTGGAGTACCGCAGCGAATAGAAGCCCGTCACCGGCGCGTAGGCGAACGGGTTCGGATACTTGCGCAGGAAGCGCAGCCTGCCGTCGGTGGCCACCGAGTAGGCCAGCAGCTGACCGCCCGCGGTGATCTGGCCCCGCTGGCGCGAGTACTCGTCGAGCAGGACGCGCTGGTTGCGCGGGTCGGCGCGGTAACCGTCGGCGGTGAACACCTGGGTGAACGTGGCATTGGCCAGCAGCAGCACGATCAGCGCCATCACCGCCATGGAGATGCGTCGCAGAGACCTGTTCATGTCTTCGCGATCACCTCCGTCCCCGCGGCGGCGATGGGCGTGGGTGCGGGACCCTGCGAGGCCGAGAGGGGCCTGCGGGCCGAGTGGGAGATGCGCAGCAGCAGCGCCAGCAGCACGTAGTTGGCCAGCAGCGACGATCCGCCATAGGACATCCACGGGGTGGTCAGGCCGGTCAACGGGATGAGCTTGGTGACGCCACCGACCACGATGAACAGCTGGATGGCCAGCGTCGACGCCAGCCCGGCCGCCAGCAGCTTGCCGAAGCTGTCGCGCACGGCGATCGCCGTCCGCAGGCCGCGCACGATCAGGATGGTGTAGAGCATGAGCACGCCGGCGAACCCGACCAGGCCCAGCTCCTCCCCCACCGCGGCGATGATGAAGTCGGTGGACGCGGCGGGCACCGTGCCGGGCTGGCCGTTGCCCAGACCGGTGCCGAAGATGCCGCCGGTGGCGAAGCTGAACAGCGACTGCACCATCTGGTATCCGGTGCCGTCGGGATCGGCGAACGGGTCGATCCAGTTCTGCACCCGCACCCGCACGTGCCCGAAGGCGAAGTACGCGGCGACGCTGCCCGCGGCGAACAGCATCAGCCCCAGGGCCACCCAGCTGATGCGGTCGGTCGCGACGTAGACCAGCACCAGGAACGAGGCGTACAGCAGCAGCGACGTGCCCAGGTCCTTCTCGAAGACCATCACGCCCACCGAGGCCAGCCACGCCACCAGCAGCGGCGCCAGGTCGCGCGGCCGCGGCAGGTTCAGACCCAGTACGTGCTTGCCTGCGCTGGTGAACAGGCTGCGCTTGGACACCAGCACCGAGGTGAAGAACACCAGCAGCAGGATCTTGGAGAACTCGGCGGGCTGAATCGAGAAGCCGGGCAATCGAATCCAGATCTTCGCGCCGTTCTGCTCGGACATCGACGCCGGCAGCAGGGCGGGGATGACGAGGAGCACCAGACCGGTGAGCCCGCAGACGTAGCCGTAGCGCGACAGCATCCGGTGATCGGTCAGGAAGAACACGACGAGCGCGAACGCCACCACGCCGACGAGCGTCCACAGCATCTGCTGGTTGGCGCTGGGGCCCGGCGCGGCGCCCTCGGACAGCGGTGCGGCGGCTAGGTCGAGGCGGTGGATCATCACCAGGCCCAACCCGTTGAGCAGCGCGACGACGGGCAGCAGCAGCGGGTCGGCGTACGGGGCGAAACGGCGCACCGCGAGGTGCGCGCCGCCGAACAGCGCGACGTATCCGACGAGGTACTGCAGCACGTCCCACCGCAGGCCCTGTTCCTGGTTGGCCTCGACGATCAGCAGCGCCACCGCGGTGATGACGGTGGCGAAGCCGAGCAGGAGCAGTTCGGCGTTGCGCCGGTTGGGCATTGGCGGAACGACGGTGACGGCGGCCTGCGGTTGGGTCGTCATGACGCAGCCCGGCAGGTGGTGCCCGGCTCCTGAGGGGGTGGCGGCAGGGCCGTCACGGTGGGCGACGGCGGAGGGGCGGGGCTGGTAGAGGAGTCGGGGGACGGCGCGGTGGTGGACGGCGCGGTGGTGACGGTGGTCGGGGTCTCGGTCGCGGTCGGCCGCGGGCTCACCGACGGCACGGGTGGACGCCCGCTCGGAGTGACGGGGGTGCCCGCCGAGCCGGACGCCGGCGCACCCGAGGTGGTGGGGGCCGGGAACGTGACCGTGGTGGGCGGGGCCGGCGGCGTGCAGATCGGCAGCAGCGAGCCCTGGCCCAGGTCCCGCAGCTGCCGGATGGCCTCGTCCACCGAACCCGCGGGCAGGCCGGCGGTCACCTGGGCGCGTTCGGACTCGCGCAGGTCGCCGACCTGCAGCGGCTGACAGCCGTCGCGGTTGTCGTCGACGCCGATGATCTTCAGCTCGTTGCGGTCGTCGAGGCAGGCCAGCCGGAACGGTTCCTGCATCGGGATGCCCAGCAACGAGCCCTGCACGCCCCGCATGATGTAGACGCCGCCGTCGTACTCGGCGACGTAGTAGTTGCTGCGAATCACCATGCGGCCGATGGCAAGTCCGGCGACCACCAGCAGTACCAGCACCGTGACGGCGACGATGAGGGTGCGGCGCGAGCGCTTCTTGGGGGCGGGTTCGGGTTCGACGGCGGGCCGTTTCACCGGTGCGGCGCGCTTGGGGTTGAACGCCGACGCCCGGCCCGCCGCGGTATTGGGCGGCGCCGTCTGGTCGTCGTCGCCGGAGACGGCGCCGGCGAGGATCGGTTGGGTCTGCCCGTAGTCGTAGTCGACGACGTCGGCCACCACCACCGTGACGTTGTCCGGGCCCCCACCGCGCAGCGCCAATTCGATGAGACGGTCGGCACTCTCGGCGACGTCCTCGATCTGCAGCGCCTCGGCGATGGTGTCGCGGCTCACCGGGTCCGAGAGGCCGTCCGAGCACAGCAGGTACCGGTCCCCCGCCTTGGCCTCGCGCATCGTCAGCGTCGGCTCGACCTCGTGGCCGGTGAGCGCCCGCATGATCAGCGAACGCTGCGGGTGGCTGTGTGCCTCCTCGGCGGTGATGCGACCCTCGTCGACGAGGGTCTGGACGAACGTGTCGTCCTTGGTGATCTGGGTCAGCTCGCCGTCGCGCATCAGATACCCGCGGGAGTCGCCGACGTGACACAACCCAAGGCGATTGCCCGCGAACAGGATTGCGGTGAGGGTGGTCCCCATGCCCTCGAGTTCGGGATCGGCCTCGACGTGGGCGGCGATCGCCGAGTTGCCCTCGTGCACGGCCTCGTTGAGCTGGCTGAGGAGGTCGCCGCCCGGCTCGTCGTCGTCGAGGTGCGCCAGGGCCGCGATCACCAGCTGGGAGGCCACCTCGCCTGCGGCGTGCCCTCCCATGCCGTCGGCGAGGGCCAGCAGTCGCGCACCGGCGTAGACGGAGTCCTCGTTGTTCGCGCGGACCAGACCGCGGTCGCTACGAGCCGCGTAGCGCAGGACGAGAGTCATTTCCCTCCTCGGCTCACGGGCGCAACTCGATCACCGTCTTGCCGATTCGTACCGGCGTCCCCATCGGAACCCTTACCGCCGTAGTCACCTTCGCCCTGTCGAGGTACGTGCCGTTGGTCGATCCTAGGTCTTCCACATACCATTCGTGGCCCCGCGGAGACAGCCGCGCATGCCGTGTCGAGGCGTAGTCGTCGGTGAGGACCAGGGTGGAATCGTCGGCGCGGCCGATGAGGACGGGCTGCGCGCCCAGGGTGATCCGCGTTCCGGCGAGCGCGCCCTCGGTGACCACGAGCACGCGTGCGACGTTGCGCTGCTGCTTGCTGGGCAGCAACGTCCCGCGCAGTGCCAGACCCCGTTTCACCATCACGGCGCCGGTGGGCGCGTAGATGTCGGTGCGCAGGATGCGCAGCACCGACCAGATGAAGAGCCACAGCAGCAGCAGGAAACCGACACGCGTCAGCTGCAGTACTAGCCCCTGCATCCGACGTCCTCTCCGTCACCGTCCAGATCACGCGTCGAAGGCCCGAGCAGCCGTTCGCTCGACTTCGTCGACGTCACGATACTTGGACGGCCTACGGTTCGAGCGACAAGCAACGGCTTCGGCGCGGCCGCGACTCAGTGAACGCGGACGATGATCTCGGAATGACCCAGCCGGATCACGTCACCGTCGGCCAGCTGCCACTCCTGGACCGGGGCGTTGTTGACCGTGGTGCCGTTGGTGGAGTTCAGGTCCGACAGCAGCGCGACGTGCCCGTCCCAGCGGATCTCGAGGTGGCGGCGCGAGACACCGGTGTCGGGCAGCCGGAACTGGGCGTCCTGACCGCGGCCGATGACGTTGGCGCCCTCGCGCAGCTGATAGGTGCGGCCGCTGCCGTCGTCGAGCTGCAGCGTGATGGTGGTCGCCGCGGCGCCGGCACCGTAACCGCCGCCGTAGCCGCCCTGCTGGCCGTACCCGGCGTCGTAGCCGCCCTGCTGGCCATAGCCGGCGTCGTAGCCGCCCTGAGCAGGGGGCTGACCGTAGTCGTAACCGCCGTAGCCGCCCTGGCCGCCTGCGGGCTGGCCGTAACCGCCGCCGTAGCCACCCTGATCCGGGTAGCCACCCTGGTCGGGGTAGCCGCCCTGATCGGGGTAACCGGGCCGCTGCTGCTCGGGACGACCGTAGTCATCCTGGCGGGCCGGCGGGCGGCCGTAGTCGTACTCCCCGGCGGGAGGCGGCGGGTAGCCGCCCTGGCCGCCACCCTGCTGGCCGTAACCCTGCGCGCCGTACCCGGCGTCGCCGTAGCCCTGCTGGGCGGGCGGCTGACCGTAGCCACCGGCGGCGGGAGGACGCTGGTCGTACGACGGCGGCGGGTAACCCTGCTCGGAGTAACCGCCCTGCTGCTCGCCGTAGCCGCCGCCCTGCTCGGCGGCGTAGCCGCCCTGTTCGGGGTAGCCGCCCTGCTCGTAGCCCTGCCGCGGCGGGTATCCGGGAGCGCCCTGGGGCGGGTAGCCGCCACCCTGCTGCTCCTGGGGGGCGTAGGGACGCTCGCCCTGGCGGCCGTAGTCGTAGTAGTCGTCGCCGGGCTGCTGACCTTGCCCCTGGCCGCCGCCGCGGTAGCTCGGGTTGTCACTCATCGTTGGAACTCCTGGTTCTGCGGTGTTCGCGTGGTCTGATGATGCAGGGGCGGGTGCGCCCTTCGAGTCTGGCTGCTGGTCCGACGTGACGTCGGGGTTGACCGCTCCGCGCACGCGGAATTGGCCGGTGTGCAGGTGCGGGGCCGCCTCGAATCGAACGACCACCTCACCATACGTTTGCCACCCTTGGTCATGGATGTATCCCTCCAGGTGTTTGGCAAAACTGAACGGCGTGAGGTCGGGGTCGGCACTTACCTTCTGATGATCGGGCACACTGAGGGTAATGACGTAGTCGTTCGGTGCCAAAATGTGACCGCCGCCCAGCTCGCGCACCTTCGCCTCGGCCTCGCGCCGTAGCCCGATCTCCACTTCCTGCGGCACGATGGCCCCGCCGAAGACGCGGGCGAAGGCATCACCGACGCTGGATTCGAGACGTCGTTCGAAGCGGCCGACCAGACCCATGTCCGCGCCCACCTCGTCTCGTTCTCGTCGTCGGTCACCGGACGCCTGCGTGTCGAGGCGCCGAATGTCTACGGGCATGGTATCGGCCGTGGCTGCCAAGACGTGACCACGGGAACTCTGAGAATCCACTAACGCCAGGTCACGACGGTGCAGGCGGTGCGCGACCGTGCGTTTTCGGAGAACGCCGGGGTGCGTGATAGCCTTTCGAGCGTCATTACGGGCGAGTGGCGGAATGGCAGACGCGCTGGCTTCAGGTGCCAGTGTCCTTCGGGACGTGGGGGTTCAAGTCCCCCTTCGCCCACATCGAGCGGTTCTACGAACTGCAGGCATAGAGGTCACGAACCAGAAATGGTTCGTGACCTTTGTGTTTTGGTGAGAAGTGGCGCCTTTAGGGCTGATCCGGCCTTGTACGGGGACTTCGCTGGAGAAATCCCCAAAGTGACGGCAACGTCGTCGGCGCCATATTCACTTCGGACTTCGGGCCGCTCTCGCTAGACCCCGTTTCGCCAGACACTGTCCCGATTGACTGCCAAAATTTGCAGCGGGTGGGGCTATGAGAGTGGCGCCCGCTAAGTCGTGCTGTCCCGCGGCAGCGTTGAGATGAACCGCACGGTCTCGGAAGTGCAGGACCCTCCGCCGTGGCTGTTCAAAGGGGGGACAGACCGTGACTAGCCAATCCGCTGGCGACAACGCCGAGACAAAACGCGAAGTCCTAAGCGGCTTCACCGGCAGGTCCTGGCAGACCCTGGAGGCCGACAACGATGCGGATGACGACACAAAGGGCCTGTGCTGACTGAGGTCAAGGTCTCGCTGCGGTTGCATCTATCGAGTCTTCGGTGCCGAGCAGCACTTCATCCGGCACCTCGGGCCACTCGTCGCCATCTGGGACCTGCCAGCCGACGACTTCGAGCCAGGCCAAGGGGTCATGTACTCCCACGCCGGACGGACCATCGCAGTCGAACGACTCACCGATGACGCACCGGCACGCGCGTTCCTGGCCTCCGTCCACGACGACCCGGGCACGGTGGACACCCGCGACCGGGCCACCGCCGCCGCGATGATCCGAGCTGCCTTCGCTGAATACCGTTGGCGCACAGCGGATATCATCGACACCCTGATCGACGCCGAAGAAGTGTACTTCGACACTGTCAGCCAAATCCGGATGGACCGATGGAGTACTGACCGCGTCGCATTGGTCGGTGACGCGGCCTACGCGCCGGCGTTCCTGTCCGGTCAGGGCACCAGCACCCGCGCGACGCATTCGAGGCCTACGAGCGCAGGCTGCACCGCTACGTCGAGAAGAACCAAGACCTCGCGCTGCGGACCGACTCGTCGGTGATCGCTCGCAGCCGAACGGAACTGCTGCGCCGCAACATCCGTCTGTCGATCGTGCCGCTGCCGTAGCGGCTTGGACTCGCCGCGACGTCGAGACCCCCGCTCCGCGAGGCGGCGACGGATCTGACGCTGGGGGCCGACGACCTACGACGGAGCCGCATTCCATGCCAAGATGCTCGCGCTCATCATCGACCCACCGCGGGCGACCACGAACCCCGCCGCCGACGCCACCCAGCGGCTGTCGCGCGCCGCGCCGCGCGAGCCGTCGGCTTGACCTCGGAGGTCATCGACGAAAGCGCCGCCCGGCCCGATGCTGACTCCATGAACCTTCACCAGGCACCCTCCAACGGCTTCTGGGGCAGTTACGCCCTGGGCATCCTCAACGATCTGCGCTTCGGTGCACCGATCGTGGAGTACCTCGAACGCATCGAGGACACCCTGCGTCCCTTCGGGGGCGTGTTCCTCATCCACGGCGCACCGTGGCAGCAGGTCGAGGGTCAGCCAATCGGCGCCCCCGTGCTCATCGGCTTTCCCGGCCCCCGTGATGCACAGCAGTGGTATGAATCCGATGCCTACCAACGGATCGCGTCATTGCGCGTCGACAACAGCACCAGCCACGTGCTGCTGGTCGAGGGCGTCGGCGCCGACCATCGCAGCACCGACATCACCGTCCACCTGGCTCGTGGCGGTCGGTAGACGCCGCACCCCCGGCCGTCCGGTCCGGAATCTCGTGGCCGGTGTGAGACCTCGAGACGCGTCGTCGCGGCGACCTAGATCGGCGGATCGGGGCGTGGTTGGGGCGTGATGCCCGCCTCCAGCAGGCTCTCGGCGACGAACCCGGCCTTCGCCGCCGTGTAGGCCTCGCGGTCGTCCGAATGGCGTTCGGCCAGAATCCGTTTCAGGTCGGCGTAGCGGTCGCGCAGCTCAGCGTCGGCGCGCAGCCGGTCGCGGAACGCGAGCAGCTCGCGCAGGTGCACGTCGTCGTGCTGGATCAGGTACAGGTGGTGGGTCCGCCGCTCGGGATGGGGCCGCAGGAACCACATGCGCCAGGACGCGTTGGGGTCGTCGGGCCAGTGCCACCACCCCGCCGACTCCAGGACCGGCAGCGCGCGCTGGGCGTCGACGAACGAGCGCACCGGCGCAGCGATGTCGACCACGGGTTTGGCGGCGAGCCCCGGCACCGACGTGGAGCCGACGTGCTCGACCGCACCCGCCAGCCACGGTGCGAGCAGCGTCTGGAGCTCGTCGCGCTGAGCGGTGAAGGCGCGGCGCCAGGCAGGATCGTGGTCCACGATCCGAATGCGTGCGTCGCCCACCCGGTTCACCCTAGGCGCGTCGAGATCGCGGCGTTGCGGCCTCGTCCCCGGCTACGGGGTGATGATCCGAATGCCACGCACCATGGTGTCCAGATCGTGGCGGATCTGCTCCGACGACGAGTTGGCGGGCCCGTAGCCGATCTGCACGCCGTAGAACGTGCCGTCGACCTCCAGGACGGTCTGCGATTGGTACCCGGTGGTGGGGTGCGCGTCGTCCGCCGTGGGCTTGGGGGTGGTCAGGAAGTACCTCGACGCGTGACCGCACGCCGTCGCCGACGACGGACCGTCGATGGTGGTGCCGTCCGCACGTCCTTGGACGAAGCCGTCGACTAGGTCGTCGAGCGTGGCATCCACGGTCGGTGGCGTCCCCACGGGAGCCACCCGGTCGACGGACGCCATGAACACCGACGCCTTGGCGCCGCCCTCGGGAGGCGGGCCGATCAGGTATGTCGGCGCAGCGCGTGGCGTGCTCGGGTCGGACGACATGACCTCACGGGTCCATCGGGCCACGTCCTCGTCGAGTTCCCATCCCGGCGGCTGAGGTACGCGCAGCGAGACCGGCCCGCTGCCGGGGACGTCGAGCCAGCGTTGGACGTCGACGTCCTGGCAGCCGACCTGGGGCGGCGCCAGCACGGGTGCCTCGCTACCGCCGCAACCCACGACGACGCAGGCGGCCATCGACGTGGCGACGACGAGCTTGCCGAATCCGGTACCAGCGGTCCCCCCTGTCATGATCGAAGCCTAAGGGACGCAGCGGAGCCCGATCGACGGCTCTTCGCGCGTCGTCAGCCCGTCGGCCCGGGTACGTTCACGCCGATGGTGATGACGGGGTTGGCCGCGGGATCGAGCCACCGCAGCACCGATCGCATCTGCTCGCGTCCGATGGCCACGCAACCCCACGTGGGATCGCCGTCGGACACGTGCAGGAAGATCCCCGCCGACCGACCCGGGATGCGCTGCGGGTTGTGTTCGATGAGCACCGCATAGTCGTAGATCGGGCCGGAGTCGTAGAGGTTCTCGGCGTCGTCGGAGGCGATCTCCGCGGCGTGCACGTGCGTGTTGTAGGTAGGGGAGTCGACGTCCTCGTCCCACCAATCCTCGTCCGTGGCTTGGAAATACGGCATCTTGGTGCCCGGGTCGTCGGCGCGGCCGAACGCCTGTCCGAGGGGGAACGTGCCCACCGGGGTCCGGAACACGTCGTCGGCCGGAGCGCCGACACCCAACTCGCCGAGGTCGGCGGGCGTCGGACCGATGGCGATGCGCCAGCCGCCGTCCGTGCGCTCGTATGCCGTCAGCGTCGCGGTGGGGGAGTCGGCCGCCGGTGCACTGACGACGATCAGCTGTCGCGCATTCGCCGGTGCCGCACTGGCCGCGCCGGCCGCCGTCGTCCCGAGCACCGCCGTCGCCACGGCGGTCACGCCCATCCGTACGGCCCTCGCCGCCTGCCTGCGCATCCCGCCAATCTAGTTGCGCGTCACGCCTGAGCCGCGCCCACCATCTTCAGCAGCGGATCGTCCGGTCCGATGTCGAACGTGCAGTCGTCGGGTCGGGGATCGGGGACGAACGACCAGAACATGGCTCCGGCCGCACCGTGTTCGCGAGCGACGCCGACCAGGTTCGTCACGTCACGCTTGCGCTGATCCAGCGAGTTGCACGTGCCGGCCTTCATGCCGACCTCGGCCACCACGAGTGGCTTGTCGAGCGCGTGCGCCTGCTCGAGGCGCCTCCGGAGACCGTCGCGCGGATCTCCCGGGAAGGAGTCCCACTGCTGATAGAAGTGGTATTCGACGACGTCGATGCCGGGGGAGGCGGAGACCTTGGTGAAGTCGTCACCCACCGAGCCGCACTGGCCGCCACCGGTGTGGCCGCTGAAGATCAGCGAGTCGGGATCCAGTTTCCGGATCTCGGCACCCACCTCGTCGTAGAACGTGCGCAGCACGTCGGCGGCATCGGATGGGCAGTTGCGCTCTTGCCACCGGCACGTGGCGTCACCGCACGTCGACGGCTCGGGTTCGCCGACGGGCGTCCACCCGGCCAGGGCGGGCGATCGGCCCCACCGTGTCAGCGCCACGTCCAGCCACGCCGCATACGTCATGGGCAACCCGTGCGACACGTCCGTGCGCCATCCGCCGCGGTACCAGTCGTAGCCCTTGAAGTACTCGTTCTCGCAGCCGCCCTCGCCGCCGGTGAGCACGGCGATCAGCAGTTGGCGGTGCCGCGCGGCGGCGCGGAAGATCGCATCGAGGGCGGAGAAGTCGAGCTGTCCGGTGATCTTGTTGACCGCGAAGCTGGAGTAGATGTTCACGCGCGTCAGGGAGTTCGGCGGCAGCCGACCGAAGTAGTCGTCGAGGTCCACCTGTGCGCCGCACCCGGCGTTGATCGTCCAATTCGTACCCAGTTGATACGCGTTGATGCCGATGGGCCACCACACGTGACCGCCCAACGTCAGCGAAGTTCCGTCGACACCGAGCCGCGGGGCGGCTTCATGGTTTGCTGCAGCGTCCGGCGGTCCAACGTCGACGGCGCGTTCCGGTTCGGACGATACAGCAAAGAGAACCCCGCACATGAACAGCACGGACAGCAGCCACGCCCATCGGGAGAGGCCCGCGCCGCCGCGCTGCATGGCGCGATTTTACCCAGGTCGCGGCGGGTTCAAACAGTTTGCTGGCGAAGGAAAGGACCCGGTGCGACGGGGTCCGGGACCGGCTAGGTGCTGAGCGCCGCGAGGATGTTGGCGTCCTGCTGCTCGCCGTAGTCGGTGACGAGGTCGGCCGGCACCGGGTCCCCAGCCGAGCCCGTGAACCGCACGGCCGCCACGGCCGGGCCCTGGGTGAACAGCAGCACGCTGATCTCGCCGCCGGCGGTCGACCGCCCGGTGACCAGCGTGCCGTTCTGGCCGACGGCGATGGGGGCCGTGGACGCGCCGGGAACCTCCTTGGTCAGGTCGGCGCGTGCCACGTCGAGTGCGACGGTGGCCGATTGCGGGTCCGGCAGGACGAAGACCGTGTCGGTGATGGCGCGGGAACCATCGCGGTGGGTGTACACCACCTCGATGCCCGGATGTCCGTCCGGATCGTGCACCGGCGCCCCGGCGAGGTAGGCGGTGGAGTCGGTGAGCACGTTGGGGTCCACCGGAAGCGCGTCGTAGTCGATGGGCGCGGCAGCTGCCGGTGCCGCGCAGGCCAGCGCGACCGCGGCGGCGCCGACGGTGGCCAGAAGTCTGAAAAGCGTCATCGTCGGCTCCGATCAGCAGGGGTAGCAGGCGTAACCGCGCCAGCCGTCGCGCCAGAACCAGCCGGGGCCGCAGCCCATGCGGCCGGTGGTGCCCTGGCAGTCGAACATCTGGACCGTCGGCGCCGCGGGAACGGGCCGCGGGACGGCCGGCGGGTTGGGCGCCGAGGCGGCGCTCGCCACCGGTGTGCCGAGCAACGTCCCACCGCAGAGCAGAAGGCCTGCGGCGAGACCACGGGCGCGAGTGCGCATGGGGCCCCCAAGAAGTCCAGAGTTGTCGCTGACGTCAATATTGTGCGGCCCCGGGACCGACGGCGCGTGCGATTCGCCCATTCGGGCGGGGGAGTCGGTCAGAAGCCGTAACCCA
Source organism: Mycobacterium sp. DHQP2018-32-09 (assembly GCF_058148405.1). Classification (NCBI taxonomy): domain Bacteria; kingdom Bacillati; phylum Actinomycetota; class Actinomycetes; order Mycobacteriales; family Mycobacteriaceae; genus Mycobacterium; species Mycobacterium sp. DHQP2018-32-09. The sequence continues at coordinate 59,284 of NZ_JBYVYK010000030.1, forward strand.
ACTGGGCCGGTACGTCGCCCGCGAAGGCGGCGTCCATCGCGTCGATCAGCGAATCCTGGTCGCAGCGCAGCCGATTCGTGGCGGCGAAGGCCGACGCGCGGTGGGCGCCGAAGTACAGGCTGCCGAGCACCGAGCGGTCGAGGCACACCTCGGCGGGAGCGTCGGTGGCCGTGCAGCCCGCCCGCCCGTCGCGGATCGTCAGTGCGAACCGGTTGCCGGCGCCCAGTTCGTCGTCGACGACGCCGAGAACCACCCGGAGGTCGGCGGCGTAGGTCCTGGCGGCCAGCGCTGCGGGGACGTCTCGCAGCCGCAGCCACAGGTCGTCCTGCACCGACGTGGTGCGCACCAGGCGCGCGTCGGTCAACAGGTACGGCAGGACGTCGCCGGGGTGGGTGTGTGATTCGACGGTACGGACGAGGTCGAGGCCGAGCAGCGCCCTCCACAGCGCGGCGTGCGCCTGCGGGGTGACCGCGGCGAACTTCGTGACGCGGGCCGTGGCGGCTCCGTCGGTGCGGTGCACCCGGAAGAAGGCGAACCCGTCGGCGTGCAGGAACGCGAACAACTCCGTACCGCCGTGCCGCGCCTCCTGACGATCGGCGAACACGTCGTCCCACATGGCCGACGGCGTGTGCAGCCCACCGGGAGTCACGCACCGCCAACGCTCGTACACGTCTTCGAACGCGGCGCGGTGATCGACCGGACGGACCGCACGCACCGGGCCCGGATCGCCCACCTCGGGGTGGAAGCGGGCCTCGCGCCGGTCGACGGCGACACCGTGCTCGATGGTCGCCGGACCGTAGCCGAAGCGGCCGTAGATGCCGCCCTCGGACGCGGTGAGGGCCGCGATCGGATGGTCCATGCGCTGGTGCAGTTCGGCGAACATCGCGCGCAGTACGCCCCGGCGGCGGTGCGTGGGGGCGACGACGACGCTCGACACCCCGGCCGTCGGGAGCCGCGCGCCGCCCGGGACGGTCAGCTCGAGGTCCATGAACAGTGCAGCCCCCACGACATCGGCTCCGTCGCAGGCGATCACCGTGCCGTTCTCGGGAATCATGGTGCGCCACATGGCCTCCGACTCCGCCGAGTGATCCTCGCCGAAGCACACCGACAGCAGCCATCGGATCGCCGGCCAGTCGGCGTCCTCGGCGCCCCGGATCGCGGGTGTCGTCGTCATGCCCTCGACGGTGTCACAGGCCACCGTGAGCCCGCATCCCATTAAGCGGTGGCGAAACGCCGCGCACCCCCCGCGGTGTGCGGACCGCCCGGACACGACGACGGGGCACCCACCCCAAGGGTGGATGCCCCGTACGCCGAGGGTCTGGGTTTAGCGGCCGTTGCCGAAGGTCGCCTGCGGGGCGGGCACGGTCGCGGTCTGCTGGATGTCGTTGATCCAGGTGTGGTGATCGATGCCGGCGCTGGCCGGGGCGGCCAGGCCCAACACGGCGGCGGCGAAACCGGTGGCGATGATGCCGGCGATGGTGGTCTTCTTCATGATCTCTGCTCCCTCTCGATGACCGCTTGCGCGGTGTCCTGCCACGTGTAACCCGCAGTTCAGGGCAGGTATTTCGGATGGCAGTGATTGGCCGGTCCGTGGCAGGAATCGAACCTTCGGACCCGCGACACGAAGAAGGGGCACCCACTTCCGATGGGTGCCCCTCGAGACGAGTGCTAGCGACTCGGCCGAACCGTCGAGTCGACCTGTGGCGATACGGCGTACAGGCCGTCGTGCCGGTCGATGCTCGACGATCCGGTCTGCAGCACCGACACCACCGATCCGACGTCGTTGGTCGACGTCGTGGTGATGGCGCCGGCCGGCGAGGCGCCGAACATGGCCCCGGCCAGTCCGCCGGCTGCGGCCAGGCTCATGGCGCCCGCGCGAGCGAGCTTGGTCATCGTCATCCTCCTTCCCTGCGCGAACGTGGGTCCCGTGCGCGTTCGACCAGAGGAACACGCAGGTCAGGAGATAAATTCCACCGATGTTTCCGCGACGTGACGCCCCGGGTGTCGCGTCGGTCGCTCGGGTCACCGGAAGCGCGCGAAGCAAAGGTCCCGATCGCCGGACAGCCCCGACCGGTACGCCACCAAGCGCGTGAAGCCCGCGGGCACCGTCTGACCGTCCACGTTGCTGGCCGCCAGACCGTTGGTCAACAGGCCGGCGACCGCCTCGTCGAGGTCACCCGCCGTGAGCGTCAGGCTGCGTCCGTCGGCGAGGGCCATCGGTGCGGCCATGGCCGCCTGGGCGACGCCCGTGAGGCAGGCGGTGCGCAGCGCGGCGGCGGGAGTGTTCAACGGTTCGCCCGCCTCGTGCTGCACCGCCAGTGCGTAGCGCGACGTCAACACCGACAGCGCCGTGTTGTCACCTTGCAGCAGAACGTAATTCGACTCGTCCGCGGCCTCGCCGAGGCGCTGCGTCGCGGCGAGGTCGACGGCGATGGTGTTGGTGGCAGGACAGTACGACGCCGGGGGGCTGGGTGTGGCGTCGTCGCACGGCGCCTGCTCGAAGGACAGCGTGGGCGCCGCCGCCGGGGTGAACACCTGACCGAGCACGTCGACGAGCAGGCTCAGCGTGTCCTGGTCCAAGGCGACTTCCCCGGCCGGCACGTCGCCGGACGAGTTCAGCGGCAGGGCCATCGGCAGGTCGCCGCGGCGCTGCTCCATCTCGTCGAGGGTGATGCGCGCACACTCCGCCGCGCCGGAGACGAAGCCGGTCTGAAACGCGCTGACCCGGTCGAGAGCGGTTCCGTGACCGTCCTCGAGCAGTGATCGATCGTCGGGCCCCAGCACCGGGTCGCGCAGCGTGATGGCGGCCGCCAGGACGTGGTTCAGCCCGTCACCGGTGCTGAGATCGAAGCGCGGCGAGTTGCCCTCGGCCACCCACCGCACGTACGTGCCCGCGAAGCAGTCGGCTTGCTGCTCCATGACGATCACCGGGGTGTCGTCGTCGGCCAGTCCTGCCATGCGTTGGACGGCGTGGCCGTACTCGTGGGCGACCAGCGCCGCGATGGACACGTCGCCGAAGAACTCGCGGCCGATGGGGACGAGCACGCCGCGGTCCCACGCCAGCAGTCGGCGGCTGGGGCAGTAGAACGCATTGGGTTCGCCGTAGGTCTCGGTGCCGCAGACCGGCGGGCTCGACGGGTCCTCGGAGTCGTAGGACCGCAACGTCTCGATGGGGACGAACCTGCCGGAAAGCGATCCCGCGTAATTCTGCTGCCAGAACTCGGCGACGTCGTTCACCGCGAGGAGGGCGAGTCGGTCGACGTCGCCGCCGTCGCCGTCCTCGACCTGGCCCGTCGGCGCGGGGGCGTCGGACCGTACGCCGCTCGGTCCGTCCTTCGCAGGCAGCCCGCCGGCACGGAACGGGTCGTACAGCGTGGAGACCGCGGTGCCCGCGACCACGGTCGAACAACCGGCGACGAGTATCAAGGAACACGCGGCGGCGAGTACCGCGACCAGGCCGTGGGGTCGCATCATGTCCTGTCGGTCGGCTGAAGCGTCGTCGGCAAGAGATTATCGCGACGCTCGCTGGCCCGTTGCCGCAGAACGAAAGTCGAAGGGGATACCCCGCGCGCGTCGTCCCCAAACCGGCACGTCCGGCGCGGCTCGGCAACCCTGGTCGAGCCGAAAGTCGTTTCTCAACAATCCATTAGGGATCGTTCCCCGGCAGCTTAGTTTTCGCCCATAGCGTGGACCTCGACGACGAACCGGGAGGCCGTGACATGCAGCTGGGCAACCTCGAACACCGCGACGGTGCGCTGACCCGTGCCTACAGCCGGCGGCTCGCCACGGTGCTGAGCATCACCGGCAGCGTCCACGCCGGCAACGTCGAGGAGCTGACCGCCTGGGCTCGCACGCGTGTGCTGGACGACGACGTGATCCTGGACCTCGGCGGCCTGGACGGGGTGGCGCACTGCGACCGACTCGTCGACGCGGTGCGGCAGGCGTGCGCCGCGGCGCGCGTCGAGTTCGCCGTGGTGGCCTCCGACGAGGTGACCGAAGCCGGTGGCGTCGACGCCTCGACGTGTGCCGTGGCCCGATCGGTCCCCGAGGCCCTGCGCTTCTTCGCCGACGTGAGCTCGTCGCGGCGCGACGTGCTGCTGCCCCTGTTGGGCCGCACGGCTTGACGGACACCGGGCGTGGGACGCCCGGTGTCGCTCGTCACTGTGCCTGCCTGCTAAGGATGATCCGTGGGCAACAACGAACGCGCCAAGATCGTCATGACCGACGACGAGATCACCGAGTTCATCGCGCGCAGCCGCACCGCCACCTTGGCGACGGTGTCGGCAGCGGGGCGACCGCACCTGGTCGCCATGTGGTACGCCGTCATCGACGGTGACATCTGGTTCGAGACCAAGGCCAAGTCGCAGAAGGCGGTCAACCTCCGGCGCGACCCCACCCTCACCGTGATGATCGAGGACGGCCTCACCTACGACACGCTGCGCGGGGTCTCGATCGACGGCACCGCCGAGATCGTCACCGACGACCAGGATCTGCTGCACCGCGTCGGCGTCAGCGTGTGGGAGCGCTACACCGGCCCCTACTCCGACGAGGTGAAGCCGTTCGTCGACCAGATGATGCACAACCGCATCGCGATCCGCGTGGCGGGGACGCGCATCCGCAGTTGGGACCACCGCAAGCTCGGCATCCCCGAGATGCCGGTTTCGGGCACCACCGCGCAGTACCTGTCGTGATCCAGGCGCGCTGACCCCTAGGCGGCCCTCGGCGGAGCCAGCACCACCGCCGAGTTCTGGCCGCCCATGCCCAGCGAGGTCTTCAACGTGATCCCTGCGCCGGCCGGCGTCGGCCCGTCCAGCAACCGGGGATGACCGGGCGCCACCGCGGGGGGTGCGGGCACCACGCCGTTCTGGTAGCCGAGCACCGTCGCCGCCACCTCGACGGCCGCCGCAGCCCCCTGGCAGTGACCGGTCAGCGGCTTCACCGAGAACACGTGCGGCCGGCCGCCCAGCACGTCGTCGACGACGCCGGCCTCCGCCGTGTCGCACTGCTGCGTGCCAGGACCGTGGGCGTTGACGTAGTCCACCTCCGACGGGGCGACGCCCGCCATCCGCAGCGCGTCCCGCACGCAGGCATCGACCTGGGTGCGTCGGGGATCCACCGACGTCACGTGGAACGCGTCGTGCGTCATCGCCCCGCCCAGCAGCCGCGCGTACGGGTCCGCGCCGCGGCCGGACAGCACGAACCCGACGGAGGCCTCGCCGACGGCGAAACCCCGGCTGCCCTGCTGGAAGGGCCGGCACGCGTCGAGTGGTTCGGCGTCGACGACCGCGACCCCGAGTTTGACGAAGTGCTCGACGTTCTCGGGCGTCAGCGACAGGTCGGTCGCCACGAACACGACGTCGTCGACGACACCGGTGTCCAGCCACGCCTTGGCCGTGATCAACCCGGCGTTGCCCGACGCGCACATCGCCGAGACGTTCATCGCCGGGCCGTGAAAGCCGAACTCCTGCATCAACATCGACACCGGGGTCGACGGCATCAGCGCCAGGTAGTCGCGGACGCTGCGCTGACCACCGTCGGCGCCGTGGAACTGTCGCCACCCCTCCACCTCGGGGAGGACGACCGCGTGCAGCAGGCCCACGCGCCGCCCGGGGGTCCACCCCCGGGCTTCGGCGTCGACGATCGCCTCGCGCGCCGCGAACCGCATGGCTCGAGCCGACCGGGTGGCCCCGTCGCGCGCGTCGCCGCCCGCCGGAACGCGCGCGAGCCACGCGGCCTCGCCGTCCGGCCCGTAACCATCCACCAGATCGGCCGCTGGTTTGCTGCTGAGCAACCCGTCCCACAGCCGTCCCGCACCCCAGCCGTAGCCGGTGACGGCGCCGACCCCCATGACGTGGGCCGGGGTCGCATTCGCTGAAATCGTCATCTCGCTCCTTGATTCGACGGGGACCTTCCCCTCGTCATCGATTAACCGCCAGCCGCGCCGGATTGACCAGCCGAACCGGCCGCGAACGGGCGCCCGGGGGCCACGAGAAACGGTGTTACTTTGGATGGCTAGACAGCAGCGCAAGCGCAGGGGATCGCCATGAGGCCACGGGAGCGGGACGGTCCCGGTTCGATGGTCGCCAGCACCACCGACGACTCGTCCACGGAGTTGCTGAGGGCCCGCCGGGAATCCGCCGACGAACGCTACCGCCGCCTGCTCGAACACAGCCCCGATGCCATCTGCGTGCATCAGGACGGTCGGCTGGTCTACGTCAACCGGGCGGGTGTGTCCTGGATGGCCGCCGACTCCGCCGAAGCGCTCGTCGGCAGCATGATCACCGACTTCGTGGACGCGGCGTCCATCCCGGCGATGCTCGACCGCATCGCCGGCCTACGCCGCCAAGGCGACGTCTCCGCGCCGTCCGAGGCCGTGCTGCTGAAGTTCGACGGTGGCCGGCTCGACGTCGAGGCCGTCTCCGTGTTGACGGTGTGGAACGACGAGCCCGCCTACCAGGTGATCTTCCGGGACCTGACCACCCAGAAGGCGGCGCAGGCGGCGCTGCGGTACCAGGCCGCCCTCGTCGACCACGTCAGCGACGCCATCGTCGCCACCACCAGTGACGGCGTCGTCAGCAGCTGGAACCCCGCCGCCACCACGATCTACGGCCGCACCGCACGCGAGGTGCTCGGGGGCACGGTGAGCGCTGCGGTCGGGGCTGCGATCGATCCCGCCAAGATCGTCGCCCAGGGGGGCATCACCACCGAGACGCACTACGACGCCGACGGATCGGCCCTCACGGTCCGGGTGTCGGTCGCCACCCTGGGCGACGCGGACGCCGGTTACGTGCTGCTCTGTTCGGACCAGACGGCGCTGCGGCAGGCCGAGCGATACTTCGCCAGCGTGGTCAGCTCACTCGACGAGGGCGTGCTGGTGCTCGACCACACCGGGGCCATCATGTCGGTGAACCCGGCCGTGCACCGCCTCCTCGGCGCCGCCGCCGAGAAGTTCACCGTCGGATACCGCGACCTCTTGAGCGAGTGGGCGAAGCACTGGACCCACGAGCTGTTCCACCACGACGGCACGCCCATGGCACCGACCCCGGAGGCCCCGATCAGTGTGACCCTGCGCGACGGTGCGCCGTTCTCGGGGGAGGCGCGCTACCGCACGGCTGCCGGGCAGATCCGATGGTTGGCGGTGTCCTCTCGACGGCTGACGCCGGAGGCCGGCGAGCGTTCGCCCGTCCTGATCTCACTGCGCGACATCACCGCGGCCCGCAATGCCACCGAGAAGTTCGCGCATCAGGCACGACACGATCCGTTGACCGGCCTGCCCAACCGGGCGCACCTGATCGAGAGCGTGCAACGACTGCAGGCCGACGGCCTGCTGAGTGCCGTGTTGTTCGTCGACCTCGACGACCTCAAGCGGGTCAACGACTCGCTGGGCCACGACTCGGGCGACGTGATGATCAAGTGTGCGGCGCAACGGCTTCGGCATGCGGTGCGCAAGGACGACGTGGTCTGCCGCCTTGCCGGAGACGAGTTCGTGCTGCTGCTCGTCGGGCAATCCGTGGGCGCCGAATTGGACACCATCACCCAGCGCATCGCCGCGGTACTGGCCGACCCGGTGTGGATCTCCGGGTTCTCCGTTCACATGACCGCCAGCATCGGCGTGGTCCGCACGGAGCCGGGTGACACGCGCGACCCCGCACTGCTGCTACGCCTGGCCGACCGTGCCATGTATGCGGCCAAGGCCCGGGATCGGCAGACGGTGATCCTCTCGGGCACCGCACCGTGAGCTCGATCAGGTCCAGTCGGTGTCGTCGGCGTACTCGGGGTGCCGGTCGATGAAGTCCGCCACCATCGAGCACTGCGGGACGATGCGCAGCCCCTGCTCCCGGGTGGCCCGCAGGGCCTCGGCGACGAGGATGGTCGCCAGTCCGCGGCCCCGGTAGGCGGGTCGGACCTCGGTGTGGGGGAACACTCGCCTGCCGCCGTCGTCGGCGTAGTCGGCGAGGCCGACGTCGTGGCCGTCGACGCTGACGACGAACCGGCCGGGCCGCTCGGTGACGGTCGCGGCCGCTCCGGTGGAATCGGTGTGCTGCGTCGTCATGTCCGGGCTCCTTCGGGTGGGGTGTCACGCGGTGTGGCGGACGCACGCGGGCGCAGTCTGCCGTTGGGGAGCGGCGGCGCCGGCAGTCGGCCGCCGGGATAGCCGGAGACCGCGCCGAACCGCTGGTCCTCGGCCTGCCACTGGGCGCGGAAGCGGGCGATCTCGTCGTGGTCACGGCCGACGAAGTTCCACCACATCACCAGCGGTTCGGTGAAGGGCGGCCCGCCGAGCACGACGACGCGCGCCGGGGTGTCGCCGACGGTGCGCAGCTCGAGTTCGGTGCACCCGGGGGACTGGTACCACAGGTCACCGGGAGCCAGCGCGGTGTCGTCGTGACCCGCACGCACGTCCCCCGTGTCGACCAGCACCCCGTGCTCGAACGACGGGTCCACCTCGAAGCGAACCGTGCCGCCCGCGAGGTCCACCTGCGCGCCGAGCAATGGCGTGTGCGTGTGCACCGGCGAGCGGTCACCCGCGAGTTCACCCAGGAACACGCGGACGGTCGCGGTGCCGACCGACTGCGCCGTCGGAACGTGATGGGCGAAGTCCCGCGGGCCGTGCCGCGCGGTGTCGGGGAGCGCCACCCACAGCTGCACGCCGTGCAGCACCGTCGTTTGGGGTGTCGAGACCTCCGAGTGGCAGATGCCCGCCCCGGCCGTCATCAGGTTCAGTTCACCGGGGCGCACCGTGGCATGCACGCCGCCGCTGTCGCGGTGTTCGATCTCGCCGGCGAAGAGCCAGCTGACCGTCTGCAGCCCGGTGTGCGGATGCGGCGGCACGTCCATCCCGGTTCCGGTCGAGACGTCGTGTGGCCCATAGTGATCGGCGAAGCACCAGGCACCGATCATCGACCGCTCCCGCTGCGGCAACGTGCGTCGTACGGCGAGTGCGCGCGGTCCGCCGAGGGGCACGTCCCGGGGATGCAGCACGCCGGTGAACGGCGAAGCACCGCAGGCGACTTCGTCCGGGACCAGCTCGGTGTTGCTCATCCCGTCGAGGTTAACCGGCCGCGGCGGCTGCCGGGCCCGTCATCGCCGTGCGGATGACGTCGAAGTCCGCCTCGTCGATCGCGAACACGACGGCGCGGAACGGCAGGCCCCAGCGCGCCGTGTCCTTGATGAACGACAGCTGTGCCAGCAGGGGTCTGATGGGCGCCTCGGTGCAGGGCAGGAATCGCATGCGGCGTCGCCACGGTTGGAAGTCGGGGTCCAGGTCGGCTTGGAACGGCTCGTCGTCGACGACCTGTCCGAGCGCGGTGAACGCCTGTAGCGGCGGGCCGTCGGGGTGCGCGGTGCGTGGGGAGTAGAACGCCACCCAGTCGTGTCGTTGCATCCGCCGGAGCATGTGGGGTTTGCCGTGATTGGCCTGCGCGTAACCACCGGCGACGCCGTGGTGGACGTGGCTGCGGCTGACCGTGTTGATCCAGTACGTCATGACGCTCACGCTAGGAACGGCCACCGACGGATCGGGGCCGTCATCCCCAGTCGACCCTTCATCCCCAGGATCGCACGCCAGACCGGCGCCGACGCAGCGTTCCCCAGAACCGAAGAAGCCGCCGACGCTGCTGCGTCGGCGGCTTCAGGGCGGCCCCGCCTGCGCCTCTCGGCATGTGGTCGCTCTCGGCGACTTTTCTGGGGTGGTACCCGGGGCATGTCCGGGGCCGCTGCACCAGTCTAACCGCTTTCGGCGCCGGTGTATTCCGTTGCGGCGCGTCCCGCTGCCGTCCCCTCGAAACCGGCAGCGAGACGCGTCGCATCGACGATGGGCAGGTGCCTATGCGGTCTCGAGGAACAGGCGGCGGGCGCGTACCGGATAGCCGTTCTGTTCGGCGAGGGAGCGCAGCTGGCGCAGCGCGAAGGTGCGTCCGCGCCCGGCCTCCGGAATCACGATGCCCGCCCACAGGCCCTCCGCGCGGGGCAACTCGACGGCTTCGCGGGCGCACGGCCAGCGCCGGGGGCAGCCACGGCAGATCGACTTGGCCTCTTCGTCGGCGCGCTCCAGCCAGCGGTCCGGCTCGCGGGTGCATTCGCCGACCGGTAGTCCGTCCAGTCCCACTGCGTTCATCTCGTGCTCCTCAGGTCCGGCGCCGGGTCATCCGTAGCGCGATGGCACGAATGTATAGCAGGAACCGTAGCGATGCAACAGTTTTGTGCTGCGGTTGCTGGAAGCTGCGGCCGCCTCCGGCATATGGCCTGTTCAGCGGCTTCGATGCCGCTGCGCGGCAGCATGACGAGGTCCGCGTGAACGATACGAAACGCAGCAATGACATGGTTGTAAGTCGGTGTCGACCTGGTTCTCAAATCGGCGCGATACGGTTAGTCTGGTCGGGATACGTAGCAGTGCAGCTGCGTAGCAATGCAGCGCTGTAGGAAGAGCGCTGCGGGAATGAGCGCTGTGGGAAGAGCACTGTGGGAAGAGGATGCCGCGGGTGGTGAACGTCGACAGCGACGCCGGCGCCGGCACCGACGGTGCATCCGATGCCGCCGTCGACCCGGGCATGGCACGCGCCGGCGCAGCGGCGGCGGCCCGGAGACGCGAACTCGACATCAGCCAGCGCCGGCTGGCCGCCGAGGGCATCATCAACGCCGGCGCGCTCATCCAGTTCGAGAAGGGGCGCAGCTGGCCACGCGAACGCACCAGGGCCAAGCTCGAGGAAGTCCTGAAGTGGCCGCCCGGCACCATCGCCCGGCTGCGCGAAGGGCCACCCGAGGCACCCGAGCCGCGCCGCGCCGCCGAACCGCCGGGCGGCGACGAGGCACCCCTGATCGCCCAGGCCGTCGAGACCGCCGTGCACAGTCTGACGGGAACCATCGCCGCCCTGCCCGACGTCGGCGACCCCACCTTCACCCCCCGGGCCAGCGACGTCCTGACAGACCTGCGCCAGCTGGAAGCGGTCGCGACCCGCGCGGCGCGCATCGGCCGGGTGACCCCCCCGCTGTTGAAGGCGCTGAGCACGGTGCGCAGGCAGATCGACGACCTGACGTTGCGCGCCGCGACGGCCCCCACCGCGACGCTCGGCCAGCGGCTCTACGCCGCCCGGCGCCGGGCCAACCTGACGATCGAGGAGACCGCCCAGGCGGCCGCCGTGACCGACGACGACGTGCTCGCCGCCGAGGCCGGCCGGGAGCTGACGCCGCGCGCGGCCACCGCCCTCGACGAGCTGATCGCGCAGATCGACTGGCGGTGACGCCTCAGAAGCGGTCGCGGGCGCGCTCGCGGTCGTCGGTCGTCGGGAAGTGCTCGGCCAACGCGGCGGCGATCTCGACGAACTTGCGGCGCGTCGGCGCCGCCATCTCGCTGCTGCGCTCGATGACGCCGCCGGGGCGCAGGCGCCCGTCGAACGGCACCTCCACGACCCGCTGACCCTGGCTTGCGAACTGCTGCGCCAAGATGGCCCGCGTCCGCTTGTCGGCATGGCCGTCGGAGTCGTTGAGCACCACGACGGTCCGCTGCAGCAGGGCATTCAGCCCGCGGGCGGCCAGCCAGTCGAGTGTCTGCCCGGCGGCGGCCGCGCCGTCGACCCAGGGCGAGGACACCACGACCAGCGCGTCGAGATCGCGGAGCACTTCCTGCGTGACCGGCGAGTCCATCGTCGAACTGCAGTCGACGATCGAGATGGTGAAGTAGCGGTCCAGCCGCGACGTCGCCTCGCGGTAGATCGCCGGATCGAGGACCCGTCGGCGTGCGGGACTGCTCTCGCCCGCCAGCACGAACAGGCCGGCGGCGTTGTTGCCGACACGGCTGCGCAGGTCGGCGAACGTCTCGAGGTGCTGGTCGGCGGCCAACTCCCAATACGAGCCGGCCGCCCGAGGATCGACCCGGCTGCCGAGCTTGCCGAACGCGGTGTCGGCGTCGATGGCGACCACCCGGTCGTCTTGGCGCAGCTCGGCGAAGATCGAACCCAGGCTCGCGGAGACCGTGGTCTTGCCGACGCCGCCCTTGCCCATGACGCCGACCTTGTAGTGCCCGCGCAGCACGCCGCGAACCCGTTCCTCCAACTCCGCCTCGCGGAGTTCGTCGGGTGACGGTCCGAGGTTCACCAACCCGAACGTCATCGCGAACACCACGCGCCGCCAGCCGCGGCCCGGCGGCGTGCGCCGGGCGGGCACCAACTCGTCGGCCCGGATGCGCTCGGCGTACGAGCCGGGCTGCGGGGGCGCCAGGTGCGGGTCTTGGGGATACGGCTGACCGGGCCAGCCGGGACCGGGGTGCGGCGGTCGCAGCGGCTGCCGGGGGACCGGAGGCGGCGGCTGGTGACGCTGGGGTGGCTGCGGCGGTCGGGGCGCCCCCGGTCCGGGATGCGGTGCCGGCGCGTGCGGGGGGTGTGGCCAGCCCTGCTGCTGGCCCCAGGGGTGGGTGTCTTGGCGCGGAGGGTCGGCGGCGGCGGTCGGGGACGCGACCGTCGGTACGTGGTCGACGGGCGGTCGCAGCGGCACCGGTGCGGCAGGCGGCAGCGCCTCGGTGGGGGGTGCCGGGTCCGGCGGCTCCGGATCGAACCGCGCGTCCTCGGGGCCGGTCCACCCGAGTTGGCGGCGGAGGTCGTCGTCGCGATCGTTCACGAGAATCGGGGCTCCTTCCCGGGATCGACACCCGTTGGGCTCGCGACCAAGTATCAACCACCCGCCCGGCGGGAGGGTGCGCGCACGGCGGCCCACCTGGCTCTGGCAAACCGAACGGCGCCACCGAGTCGGGGGTGCGGGCCGGCCGCATGCCGTCCCGGCGCGGCGGTCGATGGGTCGCGGATCGAGGTCGGCGCGGCGGGAGCGTTGCGTGTCGCGACCGCCTTTTCTTGGGAAAACGCCTCGAAATTGGTGCAATTGGGGGTACGTCGGCGCTGGTAACGTCGTTGCCGGCGAAGGGGATCGGGGACATGAGCTTGCTGAGTGACATCAAGGACGTCGGCAGCGCACTGTGGGAAGTCGGCAAAGTCGGCAAACAACTGATGAGCAAGGCCGACACGTTGGTCCGCGGCCTCGACGGCATGGGCAGCCTGCTCCAGCGGTTCTCCACCTCCGGGCGGTTGAAGGACGTGGTGGCGCTCGGTCGGCAGCTGTCGCGCTACGCCGAGGACGCCAAGAAGTTCCTGGCGCGCCCCGAGGTGGCGCGGGTGCTCAAGCGCGCGAAGACCCCGATCCTCACCGGTGGGCAGGTCGTGATCAAGGGCATGAAGCTCACCACCGGATTCGGCACCCCGGAGGACGGCGCGCGATACGGCGACGGGGCGATGCGGTTCGGCACGGTCGGAGACACGCTGGCGGGCGCCCGTCCCGACGGATCGTGGCAGGGCGCCGGTGCGGACGCTTACGCCGCGGCCGAGGAGCAGCAGCTCCAACGCACCGTCGTGATGGCCGGCGCCGACCAGGCGGTGAATTCCGTGCTGGCCCGTGAGGCCGGCCAGATCGTCGCCACGCGCGAGGCGCTCGACGAGCAGAGTGACTGGCTGGCCGACGTCGGCCTGGTCACCATGCTGGTCGCCGCCATCCCCGAGGTGGGGACCGCTGCGGCGATGGCCATGGAGATCGCCGCCGTCACCAAGGCCGTCGGCACGTGCGGGGTGCAGTTGATGGATCTCGGCCAACAGGTCAACGCGAACGCCGCCGAGATTCGTGGAGCCGCGGGCCGGTACTCGACGGCGATGGCGAACGAAGGGCTGTCGCAGCGTCCGCCGGGGCCGTCGGGTCCCTCGGGGCCCGCCGTACCCGGCGGCTGCGTCCCGGGCCAGCCGGGATCGACGTCGGGTTCACAACCCGCCCAGCCGCCCGGCCCCGCACCCACCCCGTCACCCGGCCAGCCGTCGTCGGCCCCGGCCGGCGCGGGTGCCGGCTC